>CALLYA010000268.1 GCA_937875495.1 uncultured Verrucomicrobiota bacterium | reverse complement strand
GGGTGGGGGCGCACGCGGACGTGGCGCCCCCGCTTGGGGGAATCACTCCACGGTGGATTCGGTATGGAAGGCCACCGTCTCGGTCTCGATTTCAGGTTGGGTCTCGGGAACCGACTCCGCGGGCTCACCGGTGCTGGGGTCACCGCCGCCGCCGAGGACAGCGTAAAGCTGAATCTGGTTGGCGAGCTTGGCCCGTTGGAGGGTGATGGTGGCCTGTTGCGCTCCGTAGAGGGAGCGTTGGGCGTCCAGGACGCTCAGGTAGCTATCGATCCCTTTCTCGTAGCGCTTTTGAGCCAGGGCATGAATGGAGCGTGCGGACTCTGCGAGGGCGGTTTGTGCCTCCAATTGCGCATCGATATTGCGGCGTACGGCCAGGGTGTCGGCGACTTCGCGGAAGGCGGTCTGGATGGCCTTCTCGTAGCGTCCGAGGGCGAGGTCCTGATCGGCCTTGCTGACCTTATAGGCGGCCATGGTTCGGGGATCGAAGATCGGCATTCGGATTTGGGGTGCAAAGGTCCAGGTATCGGTATCGGACTGAAACAGGCCGGAGAGCTCGGTGCTGGCGGTACCGACAATTGAGGTGAGGGAGATCCTGGGGAAGAACGCAGCGCGTGCGGCCCCCACGAAGGCGTATGCACCTTGGAGTTGGTTTTCCGCGGCCATGATGTCCGGTCGGAGGAACAGGACCTCGGAGGAGAGGCCTGCGGCGATCGGGTGTGGGACTTGCACGCTGCCGAGGTCTTTCGGCAGGAGCTGGTCGGGGACTGCGGTTCCCGCCAGGAGGTTGAGGGCGTTGAGGTCCTGCTCGACCCGCTGCGTGAAGCGTGCCACGTCCAGACGGGCAACATCGACCTGGCTCTTTGCGCGGTACAGATCGATCTCATTGGCCAGCATGTTGTCGTACTGCAGGCGGACGAGGTCGTATGCGGCCATTTGAGAATCCTGGGTGGACTGTGCCAGGGCCAGGTTTTCGCGATCGGCGGCGAGGGTGAGGTAGGCGGCTCCGATCTCGGCGACCAGTGCGACCTGAGCCCCGCGGCGGGCCTGCTCGGTGGCGAGGAACGATTGCAATGCCTGTGCTTCGAGGGAGCGAATGCGACCGAAGAGATCGATCTCCCAGGCAGTGATCCCGAGGTTGGCCTCGTAATTGCCCCGGTTACGGTCGTAGCCGGGGATGGTCATGTCGGCGGAGCTACGCTGTTCCGCACCGGTTGCGGAGGCGTTGATTGCGGGAAAGATCTCGGCCCGTTGGACCCCGTACATGGCGCGTGCGCGCTCCATATTCAGGGCGGCGATGCGCAGGTCGCGGTTGTTATCGAGGGCCAAGCGCACGACTTGGCGCAGATTCGGGTCGGTAAAGAACTCTTCCCAGGGGAGTTCGGCGGGCATTGGGGCCGCCTCGTCGGCGGAGGCGACGGCTTGTTCTTCGGGGAGTTCGGCCGGCACGGGTGCCTCAGGCCGCTGGTAGTCCGGCGCCAGGGAGAGGCATCCGCTCAGAAGCAAGGCGGATGCGAATAGGCTCAGGAAGTGGTGTGTTTTCATAGGTTCAAATCTTGGATGGATAGGGATTCATCGGGCAGGGGGACTTCAGGATCATGCGAGTTTCTTCCTGCCGAAGGTCTTTTCGATGATCACGTAGAACAGGGGCGCGAACAGGACGACTAGGATGGTGCCGGTGATCATGCCACCGAGCACGACCGTTCCGATGGCGATCATCGCTCCGGCCCCTGCGCCGGTGCTCATGGCCAGCGGCAGCACGGAGAGACCGGTCGTGAGGGAGGTCATGATGATGGGGCGCAGACGCAGGCGCACGGCCTGGAGGGAGGCCTCGATCAGATCTTGCCCTTGCTCTACCCCGCCCATGGCGAACTGCACGATCAGGATCGCGTTCTTGGTTGCCAGGCCGAGCGTGTTGAGGAGTCCGATCTGGAAATAGACATCACTGGAGAGCCCCCGCCACATGGTGGCCACGAATCCACCGATCACGCCGAGCGGCAGGATCAACAGGACCGCGATAGGGATGTCCCATTTTCCATAGAGCGCAGCCAGGAACAGGAAGACGATCAGGATAGAGAAGACATAGAGCATCCCGGTCTGGGCTGATGCTTGGCGCTCCTGATAGGAGAGGCCGGTCCAGTCGAACCCGAAACTTTGCGGCAGCTTATCGGTCAGCTCTTCCATGGTAGCCATGGCCTCGCCGGAGGTGAAACCGAGAGCAGGCTGTCCCCAGATGTTCATCGAGGGCGAGGCGTTAAAGCGCTCCAGCCGCGGCGGACCGCTCGTCCAGCGCCCGGAGGCGAAGGAGGAATACGGGACCATTTTGCCTTGGTTATTCCGCACATGCAGTTTTTGCAGGTGTTCGGGGAGCATCCGGTAGGGTGCGTCGGCCTGCACGAAGACGCGTTTGATGCGCTGGTTTTTGATGAAGTCATTGACGTAGGCACTGCCGAAGGCGGCGGAGATGGTATTGAAGACGGAATTGATCGGCAGGCCGAGGGCGCCGACCTTGTCCCAATCGACGTCAATTCGGTATTCGGGGACGTCCTCCATGCCGTTTGGACGGACACTTTGCAGGCGCGGATCTTGGGCGGCCATACCGAGCAGTTGATTGCGTGCCTCCATGAGTGCGGCATGTCCGGCGCCGCCTCGATCGACCAGCTGGAAATCGAAGCCCTGGGCGGTGCCGAGTTCGGCGATTGCCGGGGGCGGAAAGGCAAAGATCATGGCGTTTCGGAACTGCGCGAAATGCACGGTCGCTCGGGCTGCGACGGCATCGGCCCTGAGGTCAGGCCGGTCCCGCAGTTCCCAGTCCTTCAGCTTGACGAAGATCATGCCGTTGTTCTGGGCGCGGCCGGAGAAGCCGACGCCGGCGATGGTCGCGCAGGACTCGACGGCTTCGGCCTCTTGCTCGAGGAAGTAGTCGCGTACCTCTCGCATGGTGGCCTGGGTCTGTTCCAGGGTGGTACCGGTTTGCATGATGACCTGGGTCATGAGGATTCCCTGATCTTCATCCGGAAGGTAGCTGGTGGTGATCCTGGAGAAGAGGAAGCCGAGACCGCCCACGATAAGGACATAGACCAGGACGAATCGGAACTTGCGTGCGAGACCGAAGCCGACGATTGCGACGAATCCGTCGCGGAATCGATTGAATCCCCGGTCGAACCAGAGAAAGAAGGGGCGCAGGATCCTGATGGAGTTCTCGGCGGCCTCATGCCCTTTTTCGACCGGTTTCAGGATATTGGCACAGAGTACGGGGGTGAGGATCAGGGCCACTGCTACCGACAGGACCATGGAGGTCACGACGGTGATGGAGAACTGCCGGTAGATGATGCCGGTAGAGCCGCTGAAGAAGGCCATGGGGCCGAAGAGTGCGGAGAGGACCAGGGTGAAGCCGATGAGGGCGCTGGTCACCTGGCCCATCGATTCCGCGGTGGCCTCTCGAGGAGAGAGGCCTTGCTCACTCATGAGGCGTTCGACGTTCTCGACGACCACGATGGTATCGTCGACCAGCAGGCCGATGGCGATCACCATGGCGAACATGGTCAGCATGTTAATGGAGAAGCCGAAGGCCGCGAGCATCGCACATGTACCGAGCAGCACGACGGGCACGGCGATGGTGGGAATCAGGGTGGCGCGGACGTTGCCCATGAAGAGCCACATCACGAAGAAGACAAGGACGATGGCCTGGATCAGCGCCTTGAATGCCTCATTGATCGCAACGCGAATGAAGGGCGTGGTATCGAAGGGGTAGACGACTTCGAGCCCCTCGGGGAAGGTCCGTTTCAGCTCCTCCATGCGGGCCTTGATCGCGTTGGCGGTGTCGAGCGCGTTGGCGCCCGGGGTCTGCCGAATGGCGAGCATGGTGGCGGGCTTGCCGTTGTACTCGACCTCGACGTCGTAGAACGGGGTGCCGAGCTCGGCCCGGCCGACGTCGCTGACGCGGACGATCGACCCGTCGGTATTGGTTCGCAGCGGGATGGCGGCGAACTCCTCGGGGGTTTTGAGCAGGTTCTGGACGACGATGGAGGCGTTGAGCCGCTGGCCTTCGACGGCAGGCAGGGAGCCGAACTGGCCTGCGGAAACTTCGACGTTGTAAGCGCGCAGGGCGGTGACGACGTCGTTGATTGTCAGGTTGTAATCGGTCAGCTGATCCGGGTTGAGCCAGATCCGCATGGCATACTGTTTGCCGAAGACTTCGACCTCACCGACACCGGGGATGCGTGCCAGGACCATTTCCACGTTGGAGGTCGCGTAGTCACCGATATCGATGCCGTCCATGCTGTTGTTGGTCGAGATCAGGCCGACCATGATCAGGTAGTTACGGGTGGCCTTATTGACGTTCACGCCGGAGCGTTGGACGACCTCGGGGAGGCTGGCCATGGCAAGCTGGAGCTTGTTCTGGACCTTGGTCCATGCGACATCGGGATCGGTCCCCGGGGCGAATGTCAGTTCCACGCGTGCGCTACCGGATGCATCGCTGGTGGCGGTGAGGTAGAGCATCTGGTCCAAGCCGGTCATCTTCTGTTCGATGACCTGCGTGACGCTGTTCTCGACGGTTTCGGCGGAAGCTCCGGGATAGCTTGCCGAGATGACGATCGACGGCGGTGCGATGTTGGGGTACTGGGCGATCGGCAGGTTGGTGATGGCCAGGCCGCCGAGCAGCATGATAAAGATCGCGATCACCCAAGCGAAGACGGGGCGATCGAGGAAGAATTTCGATAGCATTTTGAACTCCGTGATGTGCGAAAGGGGTGGACTCAGCTCTGCGCGGGTGATGGGGCGGCGGGTGCCGCAGGATCGATCGGGGTCACACGGACCGGTGAGCCGGGGCGGGCGCGTTGAAGGCCTTCAATGACGACGTGGTCGCCTGGGTTCAACCCGGAGGAGATGAGCCAGCGGTTGCCGATCGCGCGATCGATGGAGAGGAACTGCTGTCGGATGGTATTCTCCGCGTCCACGAGGAGCGCATACGGGTCGCCCTTGGGGTCCCGGAGGACGCATTGTTGCGGCAGGAGAATCGCCGCTTCCTGGACGCCCTCGACGACGGCGGCGCGGACAAACATCCCGGGCAGCAGGAGTTTATCGGGGTTCGGGAACACTGCGCGGAGGATGACGGAGCCGGTGGACGGATCGACAGAGACGTCCTGGAATTGCAGGACGCCCTTAAGGCTGTAGGGACTGCCATCGGAGAGGACGAGCTCTACGACGCTTTGGCCCTGATCATCGACCAGGAGTCGTCCCTCTTCGATATGCCGACGCAGGTTGAGGCGTTCGGTCGCCGATTGGGGTACATCGACGTAGATAGGGTCGAGCTGCTGGATGGTGGCCAATGGAAGGGGTTGAAAGGCGGTGACCAGGGCACCGTCGGTAACCGAGGATTTTCCGATCCGTCCGGAGATCGGTGCACGAACTGCTGTATAACCGAGATTGATCTCTGCGGTTTGGACGGCCGCCTCGGCGACGAGGATGGCGGCCTCGGCCTGCATCCGACCTGCGAGTGCGTCATCGTAGTCCTGTTGGCTGACGGCGCGGTCTTCGAGGAGTTCCTCATACCGTTCGACGCGGAGCTTGATCGACTGGAGGCCGGACTCGGCACTGGCCAGGGCAGCCTTGGCGCTGTTGAGCGCGGCCTGGAAGGGTGCGGGATCGATCTGATAGAGGGTTTGGCCCTCCTCGACCTCGGACCCCTCTTCGAAGAGGCGCTTCTGGATAATCCCGCTGACTTGGGGCCGGATCTCCGCGACCAAGAAGGGATTGGTGCGGCCCGGAAGCTCGGAGAGCAGGCGAATGGATTCGGGCTGCACGATCATGACCCCGACTTCGGGGCTCTGTTGCGGAGGAGGAGCGGTTTCTTCGTGCTTGCATCCGAACAAGGTCAGGGTGAGGAGGCCTGTGCAGGTCCACTGGGCGATGCGGAAGGGGGAGGTGCCGACACCGGCGATTGGTGAGCCTGGACGGAAGATCGATCTTTGCATTGTTTTCTCCATGAACTGAAAATCGTCGGGATTCGGGTATTAGACAGGAATGTTGAAAGATGGGAACCACACGGCCGAGTTGATCGAGCTAAGGTCGAGGTTCCTGTTCGAAACAGCGAGCGAATCCCGGCGTTGCGACCCAGACACCATGATCGACCAGACCAAAGTTCTGCAGATGACCTGCGAGCAGGAGACCTTCGGTCGTGCGTTTGGGTTGTCGATCATCGTCCCAGAGAATGACCACGGCGATATCGCCATCGAAGAGGGCGTGTTGCAAGACCATCACCTCGACGATCCCGGGGCCCCGGCCGATCTCGACGGCCTGGCTGGTGATCTCGGGCATGGCTTGCGGCAAGGCGTCAGACGCCGACCGCACACGTATCATCTCGATCCACTTCATTCCGAACAGTCACTCCTTGGTTTGCAATATGGAAGCATTTTCCGTGCCACCCTCTAATTCCGCGCGCTGCCAAGGCCCCGAATCGGGATGACTGGTTGTATTTTGCGAGTTTGGCGTGGTATTTTGCGTCTGATGTTACATATTGTTGGATCAAAGGGGGGATGATGGATCCGAATGAGTTTTTCCGGGAGGTGACGCTGCGTATATGCAGCAGCCTCGATATTCAGCAGGCACTGACGCAGACCTTTGAGTATCTCGGGCAGATCATGCCGGCGGATCTCATCAGTCTGAATTACATCGATATGGAGCGACGATCGGTCTTCCCGGTGGCGCGTGTCGCGCGCGAGGGGTTTTATTCCTATATAGAGGACTTGGATTCGAACACCCCGCTGAGCGATGAGTTCATGCGTTTCGTCAGGGAGCAGAAGGCGGAGCGGGGGGGCTCATTTGTTACGTTGATCAACAATCCGGATGGGATTCCCGAACCGCTCCTGCGCTGTTTCCCGGATCTTGCCGCCTTTTCGACCATTGCACTCTCGCTGAGCATTCGTAATGAGCCGATCGGCTCCATAGCGGTCTCGGCGGAGGGCCACAATCGGTTTACCCGCCAGCATGCGGCGATGCTTGAATTGGTGAAGGACCCGATTGCGATGGCCATGAGCAATGCACGCCGATTCATGCAGTTGGAGCGGATGAAGGATCTGCTGGCCGAGGACAACCGTGCCCTCTCGGCGGACATCGAACGAATGGCGGGAACGGAGGTCATTGGAGCCGATTTCGGGCTTCGGCAGGTGATGGAGATGGTCCGGCGCAGTGCTGGGGCGAACAGTCCGGTCCTGCTGCTGGGTGAGACCGGCACCGGGAAGGAGGTCATTGCCAATGCGATTCACGTGGCCTCGCGCCGGCGTTCAGGGCCCATGATTCGATTGCAGTGTGGGGCGGTCCCTGAGACGCTTCTCGACAGCGAACTCTTCGGCCATGAAAAGGGTGCATTTACGGGTGCGACGGGGCGTAAGCGTGGGCGGTTTGAGCGTGCGGACGGGGGCACCATCTTTCTGGACGAGATTGGGGAGTTGAGTCCCGAGGCGCAGGTGAAGCTCCTCAGGGTCCTTCAAGAGAAACAGTTTGAGCGTGTGGGCGGCACACAGACGATCCAGGTGGATGTTCGGGTGATTGCCGCGACGCATCGCGATTTGGAGCGAATGGTACGGGAGGGCCGGTTCCGGGAGGACCTCTGGTACCGGCTCAGTGTATTCCCTATTCGCATCCCACCCTTACGTCTGCGCAGGGACGATATCCCTTCACTGGTCGCCTATTTCGCCGAGCGCAAGGCGATGGAGATGAGCCTGCCTGTGGTGCCCCGCATCGGTCAGGAGACGCTCAACCGTCTGACTGCGTATGACTGGCCCGGGAACGTCCGGGAGTTACAAAACATCGTCGAGCGTGCCTTGATCCTATCGGACGGCAAGCGTCTGGACATTCCGGAACTGCACGCACCGGTGCAGGGCAGGGAGGGGGAGGTGGGATACCGCCCCTCGAACGATTCGGTGCGGACCATGGACGAGGCGGTAGCGGATCACATCCGGTTTGTCCTGGAGCGTACCAACGGGAAGGTGGCGGGGACTGGTGGTGCTGCGGAGTTGTTGCAGATGAACCCGAGCACGCTGCGCTTCCGGATGAAGCGCCTCAACATCCAGCTCGCGCAGGCGCGTCGGGTTTTGCAATGAACGGATGGGTGAACTCCGCCCTGGGCTCGTCGGCTGTCGATGGAGCCCATCCGAAATGGCTCTCGGGATGAAGCGAGGCTCTCCGGCTCCGGAGGACTCGCGCAGAGGCGCAGAGGCTCAGAGGCTCAGAGGCATTGAGGTGTATTGGGAGGGGGGGGCGCAGTTGCATCGTAGCCGTTTTCAACAACAGCCTTGGTCAACTGAAACGGTAAAACCAAAAAATTCCCCCAAAAAGTTGGGTGCAGAGCATGGAATCTAGCCCTGCCCCGACAGGCCGGTCGAAAACGCCACCGCGCCCTCTGCGGGAGGCTTTCCGGGTCCGGATGGGAAA
>CALLYA010000267.1 GCA_937875495.1 uncultured Verrucomicrobiota bacterium | reverse complement strand
CAGAGGCGCAGAGGCGCCAAGGCGTTTTCGAGCTGGGTATGGGAGGGGATAGGGGCAATGCGCTGATCCAGACCTTTGGGGGAGATTCCTGGGTTTCCCGTTTTCAGCAGGCCAAGGCAGTTGAAAAAAACAGCTCCGACGGTTCTGCAATCCTCGTCCACCCTATTCCCCACTCTCTGACCTCTGCGCCTCTGCGCCTCTGCGCGAGTCCTCCCCATCTGGTTGCCCGCTTTGGACCAAAGTGTTTTCGGAGAGCCCCTAACTTGGGCTTTCGTCGGGGCCTGTGGATGGGGGTGGAGGCTCCGGGAGTGCGCAGGTGGTGGACCGATTTCGAGCGACGAAGGCGTAGCCGGTCTCGGCAAATCGCGCGAAACCGGGCAACCGACGATAGCCCCACCAGAGCGGACGCGCCCAGTAGCGCCTGCCATAGACTGCGGCGGCGAAGAGAATGGCCTCGGCGCCCCGCCGTATGTGGTCATTCGTCTCGAGGAGGTGGATCGACTGTGCGAGGTCATCCGGGGGGAGGTTGATCCCGTGTTGTGGTGCGTCCTGAAACGGGAGAAAAGCGACTTCCTGGCCGACCCATCTCTGCATTCTGACGACACTCTTGCGGCAGAAGCCACACTGGCCATCGTAGAGCATGACCGGTTTGGACGGCGGTTGTGGGGTTGAGGTAGGCATAGGCGTTTTCTGGGTGAAGGGGGGGGGCCGGAAAATGCGGGGGGCGCTGGGATAGGGAACCCTGGATTGAAAACGTGCTGATGTCCATTGGTTTGGTCCGTGCTTGGAATCTCGATCGGGGGGGGGATGCGCATGATGGGGCTTTGCGAAAGCGGTGCCTTGACCGAAGGTATGGATCGTGAAAAGAGGGATGGGGAGCACCTGCCGCATCGCGGCAACGGGTGCAGACCGGTGACTTGATTGATGAAGCAGTGGGAAGAGGGATCAGATGGCCTTTTTGCATGGGACGATCACGGTACGCCGGGCGAACAACCCCGGTCCGCAGATACAACTGAGCGACGAGAATCTGGTGGAGCGCATCCGCCGCCGGGCGGGACAACCGTACGAGAAGATCTTGCCCGATCAGGCAGCCGGGTGGGTGAGCTCGCATCACATCCTCGACACGGACCTGGCTCCCGAGAAGGTCTTGGAGGGGGACTATCTTTACATGGACCTACGAGTTACGGCCAAGAAGGTGCCACCTGCGCTGTTGCGTGCGCACTGTTACATGGAAGAAATGGCAGAGCGCCAGGCTTCCGGCCGGGAGTTTCTCAAGCGGGAAGAGAAAAAGCAGATCAAGGAAGAGGTTCAGGAACGCCTTCTGGGGATGGTCCCCCCCTCCTTACGTTCCTATCCCGTGGTCTACAGTACGCTGGAGAACTGTTGGTGGACGGCGATCACCAGCGATTTGGTCGGTGACCTGTTCATGGAGCTGGTGCACTCCTCGTTGGAATCGCGCATCGAGTGGATTGGGCCGGAGGAATTGGCCTTAGCCGCGATCGGTCCGGACGGGTTGCGTGACCTTCGCCCGGTATCGTTTGCGCTCAACAACACCGCGGGGCAGCCTGAGGGTGATGCCTTGGCCGATCTGGGGCCGGACTTCCTGACCTGGCTTTGGTATCGGACCGAGATCGAGGGGCCTGCGTTTGAGCTTGGGGAGCTCGGTACTGTCGAGGTCTTGATCGAGGACGATCTGAGCCTGGAAGGGGAACAGGGCGTAGCCCGCAGGAGCTCGGTCAAGAGCGGCCTTCCGACCCATTCGGCGGAGGCGAAGGCGGCGCTTTCTGTGGGAAAGAAACTGTGTCGCTGCCGCTGGGGCGTGACCCAGGGGGACGACGTCTGGATGGGGCAATTTGATGCGCGTGGTTTTGTCACGCGCGGCCTGAAGATCCCCTCGGGGACGGCCTATCAAGAGGGCGGAGTCCTTGAGAGCAGGATGGGGTTGGTGGAACGTTATTGGGCCCTCAAGAGCGCGCTGTTTGAGCAGTTTTTGAAGGAGCGGACCGGCCAATGGGCGGCGACGGTTGAAGACATGAAAAAGTGGATCGCGGCCAAGGACGAGAAGTGAGTGGCTTAGGAGGAGGTTGGAGCGATGAAGAAGACCATTCTCGCGATCGGTGCGCACCCTGACGATTGCGATATATCGGTGGGCGGTACATCAGCGCTATGGGCGGCGGCCGGCCATACGGTCCATTTCGCGTCGCTGACCGATGGTTCGCGGGGCCATTACCAGGAGCAGTACCTGCGCGATCCTGAGGAGCTGGTGTTGCGGCGGCGCGCCGAAGCGCGGGCTGCGTGTGCCTTAATCGGTGCCAGATACCACTGTCTCGGGATCACGGACGGAGAGGTCGTGCCGAACGTGGAGAGTTTGCGGCGGGTTGTACGGCTGATCCGGGAAGTCGCCCCCGATCTGATTGTCTGCAATCGCCCCAACGACTATCACCGGGATCACCGCTACGCCGCGCGCTTGGTGTTGGATGCGGCGTATATGTTGACGGTGCCCTTCTTCTGCCCGGAGAGTCTCCATATGCAGCAGGAACCGGTCATCGCCTACTGGTGGGATTGCTTTCACGAGGAGGGTAGATTCCGCACGGATGTGGTGGTTCCCATACGGTCTGTCTGGGAGACAAAGGTCGCCATGGTTGCGGCGCATGAATCCCAGGTATTTGAGTGGCTACCCTACAACATGGGGATTCTTGGGGAGGTCCCAGAGGGCCGAACGGAACGTTTGGCGGCCTTGCAGGGGTGGCTGCGGGCGCGCCACGCAGAGTTCGCGCAACGGTGTGATCTTCCCTCCGGTGACCCGGTGGAGGCGTTTCAGATCAGCGAGTACGGACGACGGCCCGATGACTCCACGATCGGCCAGCTCTTCCCTCGTTGAGGGGCGGCCAGAGGGTGGTGGGCGGTACTGGGATCGAACCAGTGACCTCTTGCGTGTGAAGCAAGCGTTCTTCCGCTGAACTAACCGCCCGGAACAGCAACAAGCAATATATAGGGGGTCCCCCTGACGTTTTCAAGTTCGTATCGCAATTGAAGAAGTGGGGCCGCTGGATCCGCAGATGGCCGCAGATGCGGAAAATCTGAATCGGGGTCGGAATCGGTATCGGGATCGAAATCGAAATCGAAATCGGGATCGGGATCGGGATCGGGATCGGGATCGAAATCGAAATCGAAATCGAAATCGAAATCGGGATCGAAATCGGAATCGAAATCGGAATCGAAATCGGGATCGAAATCGGGATCGAAATCGGGATCGAAATCGGGATCGAAATCGGGATCGAGCAAATCGAGCAAATCGAGCAAATCGAGCAAATCGAGCAAATCGAGCAAATCGATTCCTGTGTCGGAATCCCATCCTGGAGGTCAGAATTCAGAGCCCTGTGCCGTCGACGAGGGAGCGATAGAGGTCAAACCATTGTTGGGCGATGGTGTTGAGGTCATATTGTTCCGCTCTGGCGCGGGCCTGCAGACTGAGCTGTCTGTGCAGGGTGGGATCCTGGAGCAGCGTTCTGATCTGCTGGGCAAGCTCGCCGGCGTTGCCGGGGGTTGCGAACAGGGCAGCCTCTTCTGGACCGGCAAAGACTTCGACCATGCCGCCGGTCCTGGAGAGGACGAGGGGCAGGCCGGCGGCTGCCGCTTCGAGGGCGGCGATCCCGAAACCCTCCCAGAGACTCGGCAAGACGAACAGGTCCGAGGCATGCAGCAGGTCAGGCACATCCTGCCGATTGC
The DNA here is from genome assembly GCA_937875495.1 of uncultured Verrucomicrobiota bacterium. Taxonomy (GTDB): domain Bacteria; phylum Verrucomicrobiota; class CALLYA01; order CALLYA01; family CALLYA01; genus CALLYA01. Next base: position 2,529 of record CALLYA010000267.1, on the reverse strand, counting down.
CGAGAAAGCGGCAATGTCTGCGGGTGGCGGGTCGGTCGGCCAGCGCCTCTATCTGGTCCTTGAGCTTCCCGCCGCCCACGATGACCCAGATCAGATTCGGGAATGTGTCGACCAATTGCTCGATGGCCTGAAGCATGACTGTGTGGCCTTTTTGCGCCGTCAGGCTGGCGACGGTGATGAGGACGGGCGCCTCCTCCGGGATCGCAAGTGCGCGCCGGGTTTCGGCGCGTGGGGTCTCGGGGGTGGAGAATCGGTCGAGATCGATCCCGTTGGGAATGACCCGAATGCGATCGGTGCCCACCCTGCATTGTGCCTGGTAGTCCTCCGCGACGGCCTGGGAGACGGTGATCATCGCGGAGAGCCTGCGATTGAATCGTGCGTCGACTCCTTGGGTCCAGCCCGGGTGTCCTTTGAAATAGTGGAGATTATGCTTGGTGGAGATATGGGGACACCGGGAGCGGGCCAGAGTGCGGGCGACGCTTGCGGCCCAATCGCCCTGGATGAGGTGGGAGTGTAGGATATCGGGTCGGATCTTACGGATCAGTTTGCAGAGTGCCCAAACCCCTCGTGGATCTGCCTTGTAGGCGGAGGGTAGTTTGTGGACGACGATTCCCTGTTGGGCAAGCTGATTGGGAATCCAGGAATTGCCGTAAAAATAGGCGACATGAATCTGGTCCAACCGCGGTCGAAGCCGCTGTAGAACTGCGGTAAGCAACGTTTCCGCCCCTCCGACCTCGAGATCCGTGATGGCGTGCAGGACGATCATCGAACCCTCCTGATTCCGGTCCCTCTGGATAATTCATGGAAAAGAAGTTTGCCCGGTCCGGAATCGGTTTTTAATATGGGGACATCGACTTTGGCAGAGTGGACGCCGGTAAGTGAGTGGAATTCCGAGTCATTCAACGCAAGGGTAGCCTGATATGGGTAGTGCAAACGAGCAACTTTTCCAGCAGCGCCTCAAACGCTATGTCACCGCAATGCGCAACGGCAAGCCGGACATGGTGCCGATCCGTCCGTTCGTTGCGGAGTTCACCGCGAAATATGCCGGGATGACTTGTCAGGAGGTCTCGCTCGATTACAACCTGGCTTTTCAAGCGGCGCGGAAGTGTGCGGCGGATTTCGATTGGGACGCCGTCGTTGGAAACATGGTGTATGTGTGGACCGGGCTGACGGAAGCGATTGGATTAAAGTACTACGGTGTGCCGGGCATCCATTTCGAGCCGGACATGGCCTTTCAATATCGTGAGCCGGCTGAAGACGCCGCATTTATGAAGGCCGACGAGTACGATGCCCTGATCGACGATCCGACGGGATACATGTACGAGACCTGGCTGCCCCGGGCGTCGGCCGCAGTGTGCGGACCTGGCCAGGTGGTGACAAAGGAGAACAACCTATCCTTTACCAAGGGCGGCATGGCGATGCTTGCGTACTTCAACGCCTTTGGCGAGCAGGCGCGGCTGATGCGCGAAGAGGCCGCCATGCCTGGTGCAATCTGCGGTATTCTGAAGGCGCCGCTGGACATCTTGGCCGATAAGTTCCGCGGATATCTGGGACTTCTGGACGATCTCCGGACTCAACCGGAAAAGGTCAAGGCGGCCTGTGAAGCGATCGCTCCGCACCTCTACAACGTAGCCTTGGGCAGCTCCGATCCGACCGGGACCGTGCCGGTGGGGTTTTGGATGCACCGCAGTTGCGTCCCCTTTGTGTCGTTCGATACGTTCAACGAGATCTTTTGGCCGACCTTGAAGCCGATCATATTGGAGCTGTGGAAACAGGGCCGGCAGACCCTCTTTTATGCGGAGGGCAATTGGAATCATCACCTGGATCGTTTCGCCGAGTTGCCTGCAGGTTCAATCGTGTATCACGTGGACCAGGGAGACATTTTCAGGGTGCACGAAGTCTTGGGAAAGAAGTTCTGCCTTTCCGGCGGGATCCCGAACGCGATGCTTTCTTATGGTAGTCCGGAGGAGGTTCGCCAGCGTGTCACCGAGGTGATCGAAGGGGTTGCTCAGGACGGTGGGTACATCCTGGATGCGAGTGCGATCGTCCAGAACGACGCATCCATCGAGAACATGCGTGTGATGACCCAGACCGGGCGTGAGATCGGCCGATATGCGGAGAATTCGGGGGATTACGCCCTTCCGGAGCCGCTCACCAGCCTCGGGCCCGAATTCGACAGTGGCCTCTACAATCCCGATTGGGCTCGGTCACGCCTACAGCCCGGAGTATGCATTCCCTGGGAGGCGCGAAAGTCTCAGCTCCCGCCCATTATTGGGGATGAGGCACTGGTCCGCCGGATCTGGGAGGAGGTCGACGCATACGGTAACATGTACATCTGGCAGGTCCTGCTTTCCTTCTGACCTCGGCGGGCCACTGGATGCGTCTCCTCCAGGCAATGGTTGCCGATCGGTCGGATCGGTCGGATCGGTCGGATCGATGTCTGAATCGATTTTGAAATCGGGGGCGATACCCGTTTGGGTTGGCACCTGGCCCTCATGAACCGCTTAAACTTGGCTGCCGAGTTGTGTC
>CALLYA010000266.1 GCA_937875495.1 uncultured Verrucomicrobiota bacterium | reverse complement strand
GATGAATCGCCAGCATCGGCATATCGGTCAGTTGCGGCGCGAGGTGTGCGGTCCGTGGCGCCTCCAGAATCATCGCGCCGCCTTTGGGGTCCGCCTCCCAATCCAACCGGGTCGGAAGCCAAATGGGCTCATCGCCGGATTGTGCAGCATTCCAGTGGAGTCCACCGGCGAGTTCGGTATAGCCCGCACCGGGATCGGGCCCCAAAACACCACCTGCCTGCTCCACGATCGGGGCCCAGGCGCGCGTATTTGCTGTGCGCAGCCCCTCCAACTCCTGAATCTCTGCAGAAAATACCATGGGGCTACAGGCGTAAACAACTGCCAAGCAGACAATTACCCCCCCCCAACCTAGCGATCTTCCCTATAAATGGGAACTTCTGCTGATCACTACGGCCGAAGCATGAATTCATGAGGCCCCCGCATTGAGTTTGAAGGCTGGATTATGGCCAAAAGGCATCCGTTTGCCAACCCAATTTTTGCATTGCCGATGCTGTTCGCGATCGGCTTCATTGAGATCGGAGGTTAGTTATGGACGCTGGGGAGGGGCGATAGCCGGACCTCAACGGTGGAATTATGCGACAACCCGGATGCAATGGATCCGATGCGGCATGATTCAGACGAGTCAGTCTTCAATGGCACGTATAGACCAAGTGCACATGGGGGTCAACCCCTTTTCATTTTTTTTCTTCGCGCAAATATCAAACTCACCTCAGCACCTGAACCTTTATTCCCATATAATATGAACGTTTTGTTTCCAGTCCGGATCGAGAGGACTCCCGCAGAGGGCGCGGTGGCGTTATCGCGCCTGGCTGTGGGGGTGGGTAAGGTCAAGGCCCTGATCCATGCTTTTTGAGGAAAAATTTGGGAAAAGCCTTTTTATGCAGACCATGGCAGTTGCAGAAAACAGCTCTGTCGTATCTGAATTCCCCCCTCCCATTACCCCTCTGCGCCCTCCGCGCCCTCCGCGATCTCTGCGGGAGACCTCCCCCGTACCCTGAGAAGGTCTCGGCAGTTTCTAAATACAGACCGAAAACGAACCTGGCCCGATGGATGGATAGGCAACCTTGGTTTTTTAGGTCTATAGGGTGGCCTGGTTCTACTCTCCGTGAGGTGCGGGGGCACTGTGCTTTTTCAGGTGCTTTTCGAGGAACGCGTTGATCATGGCACGGTTTTCCTGGTTGACGAATTGGCTGCCGCCATGGCCTGCTCCCGCAACCGGCTGGAAGGTCACCTCCACGCCGGCTTTGCGCAAGGCGTTTACCAGGAGCTCGCTCTGGCTGAAGGGTACCGTGGAATCCTGGGTGCCATGCATGATCAGAAATGGTGGGTCTTCCGCTGAGATGTGAGTGATCGGGTTGGCGCTCGCAGCAGCTTCCATATTGTCCTGAATAGGCCCTCCAATCAGCCTGGCTTCCGGACTGTCCGGATTGTCGAGGGCGTTCCCAAATTGAATAAAATCAGTGGGGCCGAACCAGTCGATTACGGCCTGGACTCTGGTCGAGGTTGTCTCCTCGGGATCAGGGGTTTTGAAGACGTTGGCGCCGCCGGCTGTTCCCACGAGGGCGGCCAGGTGGCCACCGGCGGACCCGCCCCAGACGGCGACGCTGTTCGCGTCGATTCGATAGGTGCCCGCATTTTTTCTGAGCCATTGGATCGCGGACATACAATCCTCGATCTGCGCTGGAAATCGTGCATGTTGGCTGAGCCTGTAGTTGATCGACGCCACGGCGTAGCCTTTTGATGCAAAGTCGCGGGCCGGTCCACCGTCCTCCTTGCTGCCGGCCAGCCAGGCACCGCCGTGGATCCAGACCACTAACGGCAACGGCTGCCCGGAATCCGCTGGGAGATAGAGATCAAGCCGCTGACGTTCATGTCCGTTTTCAACATAAGCGAGGTCTCTGTGGATGGTCACCCCTTCCGGTAATCCAGGCTGTTGTGCAGACGCGGCCAGGATCATACCGATTAATCCTGATGATAGCGATAGCAGGAATAGTGCTCTCATGATGTTCTCCAGGTTCAATCCCAATAAAAAATCCCGGTCAGTAGGTTCTCTGCGTTGGTCTCGATTTCAATCATATGTGCCCTTTCTCCGGCGTTGGTCTGGTGTCGGGATGGCTGGATGCTTCGTCATACCTTGCTTTGCCGCCGAATTGGACCATTGCAGTATCACTGTTCCATCGAATTTGGCACCGCGATTGCGTGAGCATGCGTTTTGATATTCCGAAGTTTTATTTTCTCCCGTTCTAAACCGTCCTTGTACGATTTGCGTTCAACCTTGCCGGTTGGTCAGGGAAACCGGCTGTTGCGTTTTCCTGTCAGCATGGCTTCAAGTTCATAATTGATCATTCTCATTGTCACGACGAAATCTAATGTACTTGGCTGTTGTCAGGACCGCATCTTTGGTTGTTGATGGTCAAGCTGCCTTCTTGAAAGCAGTCCACTCATTTTTTGCATCATGCGAAACTCGCTCTCAATCGGCAACAATTTTTTCCAGACAACCGGTGCCTGTGTGGTGGTCTCGGATCAAGGTGCTGAGAGTCAGGCCGGATGAGTGCCAAGAATGGGGCAACCTTTCGCGCAGGCATGCAACCTATCGAAGCTGTTCACGGTTGGCTCGGTGCATGTGTCCCCCCCCCTATCGGCTCGACAAGTTCGACTCCGTGCCTCCCCGCCCACTGCGCGAGACCTCAGAACTCTTCGCTCAAGCCCGTCCGAAAAGGTAGCCGCATTCTCAACCTGACCTCCCCAT
>CALLYA010000265.1 GCA_937875495.1 uncultured Verrucomicrobiota bacterium | reverse complement strand
GTCCATGCCCTGATCCCAATCTTTTTGAGGGGGGGGTATTCTTTACCTGCTGTCCAAAGCTGTTACAGAAAGCCGATTCGAAGTTTCTACATTCCCTATCCTCCTCTGCGCCTCTGCGCCTCTGCGCGAGTCCTCCCCCTCTTGACACCCTCGGAACCCGATGTATAATCAGTATCGGAATCCGAGGCATCAACCGATGGAGGGAGTTAAGAGATGAGCATCAATATCTCACAGGAATGGATCAAGGGGACCGTCGTACCGATCATCCTCAAACTGCTCGCGGAGCGCGAGATGTACGGGTACGAGATCATTCAGGAGGTCCAGCAGCGAACCAATCAGGCGCTCCAGTGGAAGGAAGGCACGCTCTACCCATGGCTCCATCGCCTCGAAGGCGACGGACTCATCACCGCTACCTGGTCCAACCCCGAGCAGGGACGCAAGCGCAAGTATTATAAACTCACCCGTAAAGGGGCTGCAGCGCTCCACGAGCAGGTCGAACAGTGGAGTAAGTTTCAACAGGCCGTGAGCGTCCTGTTGTTGGGCATCAACCCTGCTTAACCATTTTTCCGAGGGGGCCCACCATGAACAATCACTCCGATCCACAACTCCAGGCATTCCTGGATACCGCGACCGCCGGCCTCGGGATCGACCGGGAACTCCAACTCGATGTGCGCGCCGAAATCGAATCCCATATCCAGGCCGCCGTTGAACAGGAGTCGCCCGACCTCCCCCCCGATGCCCAGCGCGCCAACGCTCTGCATCAATTCGGCCCGCCCGAGGAAATCGCCGACCAGCTCGTCGATGCGAACCGGAAAAAGATGAAGACCCGCGCCCGCGTGCGCATCCTCTTCAACGCAGTCATCATCCCCCTGGCCCTGCTCGTCGCCCTCGCGTCGGCATGGCCCATCCTGAGTCACACAGGACCGGCCCGAGACTTTTTCGCTTTGACCAGCGGCTTTTCCGATCCGGATGCCAATCCTGCCGGCCTTTTGTTCTTGTCCGCCAACACCTCCATCCGGGACATTCTCAAGCTCCGTAAAATGTCTCCCATCCAACGCCTCATCGTCTACGGCGACCCGGGCAATGAGGACCGATTGGCCGCCCCAAAGGCCGTCTGGGAGAGCGATCCCGACAACCGCGTCTACTACGCCAAATATGTATTGGCCGCGCTGATCCAACCCCGGAATCCCCCTAACACCGAGGGCGCCGATCGACTCTTCGAAATCCTCGAGCACGCCCCCCTTGTCGACCCGGACAACGCCCTCTACGACCTGATCAGAGCAGGTGTCCTCCTCAACAACGCCGCCTACGTCGAGGCCGAAACCATCAAGAATGAGCAGGACGGAGAGTCCACCCAGCAGCACAAACTCGTGATCCAAGATCGCGATCAACTCAATACGGCCATGAGCCACTTCCTGGCCGCACTGGAACATCCACAGCTCAGGCGCTACCACGGCGAAATGCTCGAAAAACAACTCGCCATTCTGGGTCCGCCCACCTCAATGATCCAACAGATCAACCAGATCAGCATCGCAGCGTCGGTCCTGCTCCCCGACCTGGCCGTGTTCCGGGAGCTCGGCCGTGTCTCCTCCCTCTACGGGGCGGAGCTGCTCCGAGAATCCCGGACCGGAGAGCTTTCACCCAACAGCCTCTCTCCCGAAAACCTGCTTCATGCATGGCACCGATTCGGCCGACTGACCGCTGAAGACGCCTTCTGCCTCATCGATGTCCTGGTCACCAACGCCGTCGTCGGATTCGGCAGCCAAGAGGAGGAAAAAGCGCTCCGGGGTGCAGGCCGCATAGAGGAAGCGGAGGCCGTTCGCGAAGAGGCGGCACAAATCACCCGCACCGTCGAGGAGTGGCGCGCCTCCCTGAAGACACCCCAAAACGACGAATGGAAAAAGGAACTGGAGCTCCGTGCAGGAGTTCTCGATCGAATGCTCCTTCCGGCCGTCGGTCACCCCAAACCCGACTTCCAAATGGACTACCTGCGCCGGGGTAGAGAGATGGATTTCGTCCTGATCGAAAAAACCACAGTGACCCTCCTGATCGGGGTCCTTACCGCCATGATGCTCGTCGCCTTTCTCCTCTCCCTGCGCTGGCGATTCAGCAGCGGCGTGACCGCGTTGCCGATCCTCCTGCAGCCGCGCCCCGGACACATGGCCGCCATCCTCGGCGCCACCGTGCTCGGTCCACTCGTCGCCATCCTCTTCCTCCGACACTTCACCCCGCTCAGCGGTACCGATTACTCCATCGTGATCGCCTGGCCGCGGATCGCCATCCACCTCTGCCTCCTGATTGCGGCAAGCACCATCGGCCTGGCCGTCTACCTCACAAAATACGTGATCGGCAGGTTCCGCGTGCTCGATCTCCCCACACCCATGGCGTTCGGTAAGCCATTCCAGGTATTCGCCGCCATCAGCATCGGCTATCTCGTCATCAGCTCACTCCTGCCGGATGCCCTTCTGCGGAACGGAACCGGAAACGTGTTGGCTGGGATCGCCATCGGCTTGACCGCGCTCTGGCTGGTCGGCGGCGCAATCTACAGCCTCGCCGTAGGACTCGCGGCGCGCCCTGAATACGGATTGTTCCACGGCTCTCTCTGCCGCACCGCGATTCCCATCTTCGCTCTGGCGATCCTCTTCATGGGCCTCGTCGCCAAACCCTACCTAAGCACCCAGGAGCGCCGGCTGCTCGCGTGGGACACCGCTCAGCAGGAAATGGCTTCCACAGGAGGCTTTACCGCCCTGGAAACCCATATCACCAAGCACCTGCGCAACGGCATACTGGCAGGGTATGAAGGCAGCCCCCGGTCCAACTCCAATCGCTAAAGGCTATCCGAAAAGGTCCATGGCGATGCAAGATCGGGGTCGGGAACGCTATCGGTCTCGGTATCGAATAGACGCGTGATGGGATTCGGACATGGGAAACCGGATAACAGTGTCTAATGTCGATTTCGTCGATTTCGTCGATTTCGTCGATTTCGTCGATTTCGTCGATTTCGATCCCGATCCCGACAATGATCGGTCTCCGCTGATCGGCAAAGGTTGCCTCGCTAAAGAGGCATACAAAACCGCCCCGGCCCCTCACGGCCGGGGCGTTTTTTTTGGAGCCCCTCAACACAGGCCACCCCGCCCGTACTGCATGTCCCAAAGGCACGAATCGGACAATTAACTCCTTTATGAGGCAGCGGTTAAGGAATTGTCTGAACTCCAATAGTACGGGTAAAATATCTTGACATGCTCGCTCCTCATGGGATTGGATAACGGCACAGCAATATCTGTTTTTGGGACAGATTCAATCGGTTCGAGCGCACGACCGAGAACGGCGTGCACGTGACCAGGGTTCCTACGAGGGCGCGGAGATGATAATGAAAGACAGACGCGGCTTCACATTGATCGAACTTCTCGTGGTTATTGCCATCATTGCCATATTGGCGGCTATGCTGTTGCCAGCACTTTCCAGCGCGCGGGAACGCGCACGCAGAATTGCCTGCCTCAACAATCTCAAGCAGATGGGTTTAGCAACAGCCATGTATTCACAGGACAACGAGGGCGGCTGGCTGACCGCCACCGACAATGACCGCGATGACGACCTGAACTACTTCTTCCCAGACTACATCGCCTCGGTGGATGTCTTTGTCTGCCCAAGCACCAAGAACTTCATCCGAAGGGATCGTATGCGCCGAGAATCCATCATCGACCTGGAACAGGCAGTCGGGCATTCGGGCCAGGCCCCGGGAAGCAGCTTCGAAGTCTTCGGCTTCATGAACTACAACACGCGGAAGACCGTATCGTCCATCGAGAAATATGTTCACAAGAGCGCAACCTACGAATTTCAGGGAAACAAACCAGGACCGAGCCAAATCTGGCTGATCCTGGATGCGGATCACGGTTACTCCGGCACGATCAATAACTATCCGGACGGAGTGGACAATCACGGGGATGCCGGCGCGAATGTCGTCTTCTGTGACGGGCACGCGGAATGGATTCCTAGAGGCAGCTACTCCCGCAGCTACGAAATCGCACAGGACGAAGGCCGTACCGGTCCCTGAGCCCTCTGCTGCACTATGGCCCCTGCCGGGTTGACCGGATGGGATCCCCCTCCCCTCGCCGGCCTCACCCATTCCCTGGTTTTGGAAAGTATGACATCCTGTTTCCAATGTTGGTGTTACGAGGTCTCATAGAGAATCATGGAGGAATGATGCAATGATGGCAAAAATGGTGTGTTGTGCCCTGGCCTCTGCAGCCGCGATGCTGTTCTTGGCCGCTTCCGCTCGGGCGGAGGTATACTTCACGGAAAACTTCAACGGTTACGCCGATGACGCAGCCGTCGTTGCGGCAGGCTGGCAGATCCTCGATCAGTCACCTGTCGCCGATCCCGATTGGACCATTACAAACCCCGGCGGTCGGCTCAATCCCTTCGGCTCCACCGGGCAGTTCATGGTCACCGATACCGACGCCGCCGGTGACGACGGAACCGATACCAACGAAAGCTTGGTCACACCCGCCATCGATCTCTCGAGCGCACCCAGCGTCTGGCTCCATTTCAATACTGCAATGGCACCCAATGACAACGGCGAATCCCGCTTCCATGTGGATGTCTCCCCCGATGGCGGCGCCTCCTGGACGAATGTCTTCTCCAGCTATTCCCCAGGCATCGGCGCAGGCGGTCCAGAAGGCAATGCCGACGGCCGTCTGTTCCCAGTAGACCTGAATCTCACCTCCATCCTCGCCGGCGCCGAGACAGCACACGTCCGTTTCGTCAACCTCGACGGTAATGACGGTTGGTTCTGGGCCGTCGATGACGTGACCGTCGACAGCACTCCAGCCAACCAGGGCGGCTCGATCATCCTGCTGGGAAAAGAGGCGTTCACCATCGGTATCCCGGACACCTGGACCGTGGAGTCCGCCTCCAACACCAACCCCTGGACCACGCTCGATCCGTGCGGCCGAGCCGCAGGCGACACCCCCGGCTCAAGCAAGGTCAATCGATTGGTCGCGCCCTTTGCGATTCTCGATTCCGATTGCGATCCCGACCAACCCGAGGACGAATCCCTGATCACCCCGGCCATTGACTGCAGCAAGGTCGGCACAGTCTACCTCCACGCCCTCTCCGAGCTGAAATGGAACAACGGCAATCCCACGATCTGCGATATCGATGTCTCCCTCAACGGAACAACCTGGGAGACCCTGTTCAGCTACAACTCTGACCTGATCCCGATGGTGGACGACGAAATCGTTTTCGACAACATCGTCCTGGCCGTGCCCCAGGCCGCCGGTGAGGCCAATGTCCAATTTCGCTTCCGCTTCCAAGGCAGTGGCGATGAGTGGTGGTGGGCCGTCGATGAAGTAATGGTCACCGCAGACGGCTACTTCGAAGAACAATTCAACTATGTCTCCGATGCGGAAGTCACCGCCGCTGGGTGGCAGATCAACGACAATTCCACCACCACCAATCCCGATGGCATCGAATACGAGGCGGATTGGACCATCACGAATCCCGCTGGTCGCGCCAACCCATACGCCTCCCAGGGGGCCTTCATGATCGCGGATTCCGATTATTCCAGTCCCGACCCGGGGGATGGTGAGGTCGGTTTGATTGATGAGGAATTGATCAGCCCCACCATCGATCTCTCCGAGATCAATGAGGCCTATCTTCACTTCGCCACCTACATCGAGCCCAACGACGAGGGCGATTCCGTCAACGAAGTCGATATCTCGATCGACAACGGGCAGTCGTGGCAAAACGTGTTCGCGGCCGTCAGCCCGAATCATGCAGGCGGCTGGGCCATCGCCGGCGAAGACGGCAACGCCGATGGACGAACCATTCCCGTCTCGCTCGATATCTCCGGGATCGCAGCCGGCCAGAGCCAGGTCAAGGTCCGTTTCCATTATTACGACGCCACCGACGATTGGTTCTGGATCGTCGACTCCGTGCGAATCGACGGCTACCCCGGATTCAAAACCGGATTGGTGATCGCTTTCCCACCCAATTCGACCGACTTGAACTTCGCCTCCGCTCCAGGCACACAAACCCCTGTCGGGGTCGCAGGCACCACCACGATCATGCCCAATCAAGGTTTCGAAAACGGCATCCCCAACGATTGGACCGTGTTGAGCGATACCCCCGATGACCAACCCTGGATCGCCACCAGCGACGGCGGGCAATGCTTCCGTAACGCCGCAGGATGGCCAGGCGCTAACTACGTCAATCGACTCGGCGATGACGTCGACAGCGACTTCTTCGCCTTGCTTGACTCAGACTGCAACGGAACCGACCCCACAACAGAGGACCAGCAGCTGATCACCCACAGCATGGACCTCACCAACTACAGCTCCGCATACATTCACGTAAAATCGGAGCTCAAACACAACGTCGGTGAGACCATCTGCGATATCGATGTCACGCGCGACGGCGGCGCAACCTGGATGACCTTGTTCCGATACGGCGACAGCCCAACCCCTCCCGGACCCAGGGACAACGAGGTCTACTACGACCCCATGGTCGTCGACGCCAGCATCGCCGCAGGCGCTTCCGACGTTCAATTCCGCTTCCGCTTCCGCGGTAGCGAATGGGAGTGGTGGTGGGCCATCGATGACATCATGGTCACCGGGATCCCCGGCCAGGCTGTCTCCTACGAACCACCCAACAAACCATCCGTCATGGCGCCGGCCAACACCGATCCGCTCGCACCAGTAGCCCTGAGCGGTTCGACCTTCAGCGATCCAAACCCCGGCGATACTCTCGCCCGTGCCACTTGGCTCATCTACGCGGACGCAGAGGGCACGCACCTGCTCCAGCAACATATCCTGGATAGCAATCCGGCTCATTTGACCCTGCCGCCCTTGAGCCTCCTGCCAGGATATACCTACTACGCAGCCGTGCAGTATGAAGATCAGCTCGGCCTGAAATCCGAGTTCTCCGATACCGCACCCTTTGCCGTGCAGGAATTCAACGGCGTCCTCTTCTCCGAGGACTTCGAAGACGCGCCCGATTTTGGGTTGCCGACAGGCTGGACCGAGGAGAACCATACCACACCGGATGTCGCCGGACTCGACCCGAACAATCCCGATTCCGATACCTACCTGGGCTGGACCGTCATTCCCGAGGCCACCTTGGCGAGTGTCTATGGCGGCAACCGGATCAATAACGGCGGCGTGTACAAGGGTAAATCGGTCTACGCCGAATCGGACCAGCGGACCGGGAACCAAATCCAATACCTGTTCACGCCGGACATCCCCATCAACGGCGCGACCGACCTGTACGTCTTCTTCGGAAGCAACTACGTGCAGAATCAGGACAACATCGCCGCCCTGGAATACAACCTCGGCGGAAGCCAGTGGTATCCCGCACTCTACATGCTCGATCAGGATGATATCCTGATGATCGACGGCGTGATCGATGCCGAGGGGACTATGACCCGCGTCGATCCAGAGGCCGCCGATGTCGACGGCGATGGCAACGGAACATACGGCGAAGCGACCCTCGTCCGCCCGTTCGCCGATATGACCCCGTTCATCAGCCCACGGGTTAACGACAACGATCTCGAATCCAAACGCCTCGAATTCATTCGGATCGAAGCAGCCGACGGTGCCGCCAGCGTGAAGTTCCGCTTCACACAATCCGCCACCGCCAGCTGGTTCTGGGGCGTGGACGACTTCAAGGTCATCTCCCTGAGCGCCGGCCCCACAGAGCCGGCCTCAATCACCGCCATCGCACTCAACCCACAGGGCGGCCTCAACCTGACCTGGGAAGGCGGCACCGGTCCCTTCCAAGTGCAGCGCAGTAGCTCCCTGGTCAACCCGCAATGGGTCGATGTCGGGGCGCCAACCGAGGCTAACACCACCACCGTACCCGCCGAAGAAGCCGCCGGCTTCTTCCGGGTCGTCAACGCCGGCAATTAAGCCTCAGCACTCGAACCATGCTCGGCGCGCGACAGGCCAGCCCTGAACGCGCGCCGAGAAGAATACCAACCCCGCCGAGCAGTCGATCAAGACAACCCCATCGATCGGCTCTCGGCGGCATTGCCTGCGAAAGGAACCAATCCAGTATGAACCGGACCTCAATCATCGCCAGACGGGCGTTCTTCACCCTGGCATTCTGCCTGATCGCCCTTGGGATTACCGCCTGCATGGGCAAAAAGGAGGGATCCGACGCGATCACCTCCGACGTAAACGGCTACTACTGCCCGCATTGCAAAGAGAAATTCTTCACCGACGCCAAGGTCTTCGCCGATAAGTGCCCCAACTGCGGGGAGTTGGATATCGAGGAAGTCTGGGGCCACTACTGCCCCACTTGCGATACCCTCACCCTGGCCCCACGCTCCGCCGGCGAAAAGGCAGTCTGTATGAAATGTAACAAACCAACCAGCGGCGGAATCAAAAAGCCGCAGAGCTCCGACATGATCGAATGGGGCGCGCACAAGGTCGATGCCGCCGCCGTCAAGATGTGAGCCCACAAAGGGGTGGAGGAAAAATTCCGGGGTCGGAATCGATCCCTACCCTGGTTGGCACCTCGCCCTCATGGACCGCTCAAACCTCGATGCCGAGTTTTGTCAGCACCGTAGCAGTACCCGACTTCTCATGAACGAATCCCATCCCGCGCCATTTCGATGCCGATTCCGATAGCGACCCCGACCCCGAGCTTGCTTCGCCATTGACCTGTTCGGACGACCTCCAGTTCCGCCCAGAAACCGTACACGTACACAGCGAAGCGGTACACGTTCACGTACACGATGATGCGGCGAGTACGTGGGGGTGCCAATCAGTCCGATCGGTCCGATCGGTCCGATCGGTCTGATCACTATCTGATTCGGGGTCGAAATCGAAATCGAAATCGGTATCGATTCCTACCCTGGTTGGCACCTCGCCCTCTGAGCACCGCTCAAACTTCGCTTCCGAGTTGTGCCAGCACCGTAACAATACGGTTGCGGTACCCGGCTTCTCATGAACGAATCCCATCCCGCGCCCTTCGATACCGATTCCGATAGCGACCCCGACCCCGAGCTTGCTTCGCCATTGACCTGTTCGGACGACCTCCAGTTCCGCCCAGAAACCGTACACGTACACAGCGAAGCGGTACACGTTCACGTACACGATGATGCGGCGAGTACGTGGGATTGCCGATCAGTCCGATCAGTCTGATCACTATCTGATTCGGGGTCGAAATCGAAATCGAAATCGGTATCGATCCCTACCCTGGTTGGCACCTCGCCCTCATGGACCGCTCAAACTTCACTTCCGAGTTGTGCCACACCGTAACAATACGGTTGCGGTACCCGCCTCTCCGGCTCCGGATGGGGAGGGTGCTGCTGCCCCCTTTCGGACGGCCACTGGCTGCGGAGTGATTTCATTCCACCTCTCTCCTTCGAGCCTTCGCGCCTGCTTTCCCTCCACACCTTGCTCACACGGCTTCGACAAATAACCCGGTTGGATATAGAATGGGGATCGTTGTCTTTCACCCCAACCGGAGCCTGCCGTTGATCGCAATCGTTGACTACGGAATGAGCAACCTGCGCAGCGTTGAACGCGCTCTTCACGCGGTCGGCGCCGCCGCCACCATCGTCTCCGATCCTGACGCCGTCGAAAAGGCCGATGCCGCCATCCTCCCCGGCCAGGGGGAGTTCTCCCACTGCATGCAGAGCCTGCGCGAGACAGGCATGGAAGAGGCCATCCGCAGCTTTTGGCGAACCGGAAAGCCGTTCTTAGGCATTTGTATCGGTCTGCAAGTCCTCTTCCAAGGCAGCCAGGAGGCGCCGGGAATTGCCGGACTCGGACTCCTCGCCGGTCAGGTGCGACGCTTTTCTCCCGAGCCCGGAATCAAGATCCCACATATGGGCTGGAACTCCCTCGAGCTATGCCAGCCCTGCCCACTCCTCGACGGACTCCCCCCCAGCGCCTACGCGTACTTCGTGCACTCGTACTTCGCCGACCCGGACGATTCCGTAGGGCTGGTCGCGACCACCGCCCACGGCAGCACAACCTTTGCCTCCGCCGTCTGGAAGGACAACGTCGTCGCCACTCAGTTCCATCCGGAAAAAAGCCAGCGAGTCGGCCTCCAAATCCTCAAGAATTTCACCGAATGGAAGCCCTGATCACTACTCTTACAGCCCGAGCACAAAACGGAGAACCGGAATTATGCTGATCCTCCCCGCCATCGATCTGCGCAACGGAAAATGCGTCCGCCTCAAGCAGGGACGTGTCGATCAAGAGACCGTGTACAGCGACGATCCGGTCGCTATGGCCCAGCACTGGGAAAAACTCGGCGCCAAATACCTGCACCTCGTCGACCTCGACGGCGCATTCCACGGTCACCCCATCCATATCGATACCGTCGGCGCCATCGTAACCGCCCTGAACATCCCCGTGGAACTGGGCGGCGGCCTCCGCACCGCCGATGACGTTCAGCGGGCAGTCAATGTCGGGGTCAATCGAGTCATCCTCGGCACCTCCGCGCTCGAACGTCAGGATCTCATCCCCACCCTGGTCAAACGCTTCGGCAACCGGATCGCTGTCGGGATCGACGCACGTGACGGCATGGTCGCCCTGCGCGGCTGGACCCAAACCTCCTCCATTTCCGCCGTCGAACTGGCGTCAAAAGTCTCCCAAATGGGCGTTCAAACCCTGATCTATACCGATATCGCCACCGACGGTATGCTCCAAGGCCCCAATATCGACGGACTCAAGGAGATCATGAGCGCGGTCACCTCCAAGGTCATCGCATCCGGCGGCGTCACCACCATGGATGACCTGCGCAGCCTGCAAGCCGTCGAAACCGAACAACTGCTCGGCGCAATCATCGGTAAAGCTCTCTACGACAATCAACTCGACCTGCGCACCGTGATCGCGGAATTCCAGACCCGCCCCGTATGATCCAGTCGATGGCCGCAGATGCCCGCAGTTGCAAGAACAGGCACATCGGGGTTCCCATCGATACCGATTCCGTCGACCAGATTTTCGGCTGATCGCCACCCTTCGTACACGTACTCGTACACGCCGCATCACCGTGTACGATTCTGGGCCGAGCTTTTGAGGGCACCTTTCCGGACGGGCTCCAGCTCGTCCAGTCGATTCTTGCAATTCATACCCAATGTAGGCGCCAATGACGAACTTCTCCAGGTTCTCAATCTCCTTGGCGTCCTTGGCGTCTTGGCGGTTCATCTTATGGGGCCGGCCATTGCCGGATGAACTGTCCACTTGGATTCGATTCCGTCAGTGGGATGCGTGAAGGCAGGGGAATTCAACCGCCAAGACGCCAAGAGCGCCAAGGGGAGAGGGGGGACGTTACGGTGGGACATGACCTGAGCGGTCCAGGTGCCAATCAGAACAGGAATCGATCCCGATACCGACCCCGACCCCGATTCTCCATCTGCGGATCTATCTAGAGGCCGTCCGAAAAGGTCTTCGGATCCGGATGGGGAGGTATCCCGCAGAGA
>CALLYA010000264.1 GCA_937875495.1 uncultured Verrucomicrobiota bacterium | reverse complement strand
CTGTAGATCAAATATCTGAACGCGAAGGCCACATATTTTTCTACGCCACATAATGGTTGGCGCCGCTCGCCCTCTGACTGAGCACAGCTCAAACCTCGCAACCCTATGGTCAGCACCCCGACAATACCGTTGCGCTACCCGGTTCCTTAATGTCCGAATCCCATTCCGCTCCGCGTCCTTCCGAGACCGATCCCGATCTTGCTTTGCCATTGACCCTCGGACGACCTCAAGCTCGGCCCAGAAACGTACACGTACACAGCGAAGCGGTACACGTACACGTACACGATGATCCGGCGAGTACGAGTACGAGTAGGAAGAGTTGCCGATCCGTCAGATCATTGTCTGAATCGAAATCGAAATCGCTATCGAAATCGGGATCGATTCCTGTTCAGGTTGGCGCCGCTGGCCCTCTGACTGAGCACAGCTCAAACCTCGCAACCCTATGGTCAGCACCCCGACAATACCGTTGCGCTACCCGGTTCCTTAATGTCCGAATCCCATTCCGCGTCCTTCCGAGACCGATCCCGATCTTGCTTTGCCATCTTTCTTTTCGGACAGCCCCTACCCATCCGTATGGAAAGGTCGAAAACGCCACCGCGCCCTCTGCGGGAGGCTTTCCGGTTCCGGATGGGCGACCAGCTGCGTCCATCCTTTCGGACGACCTCTACCAAGGAGGCCGAGGATACGGATAAACCGCGGACGTTCCGTAACGTCCGCGGCTTTCTCATTCTCCTTCAAGGGGCTGCAGCTTCGGCAGCTTGCGCAGGGGGGGCCTGCAGGACGGCCAGCACCGGACGGTGATCCGATACGATCCGATCGTTGAGGGTATGCACCTCCCGCACGCCCCATGCGTCCGCCGCCCGCACCCAAATATAGTCAATGACCGATTGGGGTGCGGTCGCGTCCCGCCATCCCGCCGAGATCCAGGCGCTGATCGATGCACTGCCGGCGCGTGCGTTGAAATCACCGGCGAGGACGATCGGTTCAGGGTCAGCATTCTCGCTCAAGGCCCGAATCAGGACCTCGGACTGCTCCAGCCGTGTCTCATCACGCAAATGACAGAGATGGGTGCTGACAAACCGAAACGGCGGCATGCGATTCGCCGGCGGGACGACCAACGCGTCGACCGCCGCCCGTGGCTCCTGCCCAGCCCCATCACCCTTCGGCAGGGCATGAACCCTGACCTCGGAGAGCGGGAAACGGGAGAGAATGGCATTGCCATACTCACCGCCGTCGTAATCCATTGCCTTGCCGAACGTAAAGTGCATCCCAGTCAGCTCCGCCAACCGCTGAATCTGGTCCACCCGTTCCACACGTCCGGTCATCCGATCCACCTCCTGCAAGGCGACCACATCCGGCTCGAACGCCTGGATCATTCGCGCCAGCCGAGCGTAGTCAATCACACCGTCCGTCCCCTCCGCATGGTGGATGTTGTAGGTCAACACCCGTAGCTCCAACTCGGTCGAAGGCTCCGCCTCAGCAGCATCGGCAACCGCGTACCCCAGACCGAGCCACAGCCACGCCACCCCACCCAGCGCCATCGACGCCATGATCCATCTGCATATTCGATTCATACTCGGTCATCCTCGTCGCTTCGTTTCCAGTCTCTTGCTCCATGCCCAACACGCCGCCGGACACCGGCCGACATTCTACCCCAAACCCCAATCCGACAGGAGACGAAAACGAACGGCCCCGCACAGGCGGAGCCGGTCTTGTCTTGGCGAATCCAACATAACGATCGGTGGTCGGCGCGTCCGCCGATTAGATCGTGTCCTCAGCCACCTGCTCGGCCTCTTCCACGGCCTCCTCGACAGCTTCTTCCGCGGCATCCGACTCCTCTGTGGCCTCTTCAGCGCCTTCGGCCTCCTCCACAGCATCCTCGACCGCTTCCTCAACCACGGGCTCTGCGTCTTCGGCCTCCTCAACCGCGGCTTCTGCGTCTTCAGCCTCTTCCACGGCTTCCTCAACCGCTTCCTCAACCACGGCTACGGGCGGCGCCGGAACTTCGACCACCTCGGAGACCGCCTCCATCACCGCGGCTGCATCCTCCGGCACCGGCGGCAGCTCCGCTCCGGGCTCGGGCGTGACCTCGGGCGCGTATGGATGGCTGCGCTTGCGCACGATCACCACACGCTCCATGACGTCACCAATACCGATGTGGTCCACAACCGATTCCATCCCCTCGAGCACCCGCCCGAAGACCGCATGCTTGCCGTCCAAATGACTCGGCGTCCCCAAGCAGATGAAGAACTGCGAACCTCCGGTATCCGGACCGGCATTGGCCATCGAGAGGATCCCACGATCGTGCCGGCGCTCGGAAATCTCGCATTGGATCGTATACCCCGGTCCGCCGGTGCCGTCACCGTTCGGATCGCCACCCTGAATGACAAACCCGGGCTCCACCCGATGGAAGGTCAGGCCGTCGTAAAACCCACGCTCGGCCAGGCTGATCCAGTTGGCGACCGTGTTGGGCGCATCCTCCTCGAACAGCTCCACCAGGATGTCGCCCTTCGCGGTCTCAATGCGGGCCAAAGGCAGGGCGTTGTCATCGATCTCGACTTCCGTCGCCGCTTCCTCCGCCGAGCCCTTGAACTCGTCGAGCGGGGCAAAGATACGATCGGCTAATGTGACCGTCACTCCCATAGGCGAGGGAACGCTGGCCAAGGCGAGATACTGGTCGATCCCACTCTCGCCATAGGCATTCCCGAACCAAATCTCCTCGGTCTGCTCGGCGCCGCCCTCGGTGGCCCAACGAATCACCACACGCCGCTCGGGATTGTCCAGCCCTGCCTCCGCCAACGGGAGGTCCGGCCGCCACAGGACCGGCGTGATGTTGGTCACAGCCTGCGCAAGCGTCCGAACCCGTGCAGGCTTGGCCGGCCCTTGCTCCTCACCCTGCTGCCATACCCAATCAGCGCCCTCGCGCCGAATCGTGAATCCCTGGCTGTCGGTATCGTACAGCTCTATCGCCTGCAGATCCGCCGTGGGAACCTCCAGCAGGACCATGTTGACCGCATCAATCGGGTCCACGTTGATTTGCGAAAACTTGTAGTCGGGTAGGACCAGGACCTGGTCAACCCCGTTCATGCGGGCAAATCGGGCGCTGTCCGCACCCGGCACCAACGCACCGATCGTGAAGACCTTCTGCTCTTCCCCAACCTGAAACGTGATCGAGGCCGAGGGCTTGTCGAAGCCGAAGAGTTCCGGGGCATCCTTGGTGACCAGGTCCGCGCTCTTCCATGTCGCCAGTGCGTTCAATACCCCGTCCAACTTCGCCTTGTTCGCCTCGAGCTGCAGATTCGGCTTCACCAGATTCCAGTCCGACTGCGCATCCGCCCTCTGGAAGTTCACTTCTCCGGCCGGCCCCATCAGGGTCATACCGACCACCTGATCCTTGGCGAAATTGACCTGATAGAGGTCAAACAGATCCTGCGTCTTCCGGAACACGTTGCGCAAGCGCCAGCGCGGCACGGAATAGAGGAGGTCCGTCCCGTCCACCTTGGCATAACGCTCCCCAGCCCCGCCTTCCAGCTCGTCGCCGACCGATAGCGTCTTGGAGGTGCCGTCCAGCATGGCAAACGTGATTCGGAAATCGGGATCGTCCAGCCCGGTCTCGGTGTCCGACTTGGGCGTGAGGACGTTCGACGCCTCCACAGAACCGAGACCACTCAACCAGGTCGATATCCCGGACTCCTTCAACTCGAAGGCGAGATCCGCCGGTGCCTGCAAAACCCATTCGTACTCAGGCTCCGCGGAGGTCTCGGCCGCATCCTCGGCCTCTGCTTCCGCAGGTTCGTCGGTCGCGGTCACGACCTCCTGGCGCACCAGATGGAGGCTGTTGAACGGGGTGTCCATCTCAATCCCCTTCAACTGCGCGGTCTGCAGGTCGAGCATGGCCAGGTCGAGCCATGGCTGTGCCTTGGGGGCAGCACTCTCCTCGCCGAATAGGCCGAAGGTGGATCGCAGGTTCGTCCCGACAATAAAGACCTTCGTCTCCCCCTTGCGCTTGACGAACCCCGCGTTGCCAATCCCGGGTCCGGATTTCCCAACCTCAATTTGGTAGTCGCGGTCGTTGCCGCGGTCGTGGAGCACAACCTGGATCGACTTGCCCGGGACCATGTCGTAGGTCTCCAGGACATCGGCGCTCGTGGATCTGACCTCGCCCTTCATCGAGAGCAGGTCGGTCAACAACTCGTTGACCTTTTCCAGCTTCGCGGGGGCGTTGAAGTGGGAGGCGACCACCCAGCGATCCTCTTGCTTTTCAAGGAGGACCTCGCTCGGCTCGTCAGCCTCGACCGGCGTGGCGGGGTCAGTCTCCGACGCCGGAGTCGTGGTCGGCTCCTCGACGAAGATGCGAATCCGGTCGATCTGCTTGGCGTCCACCCCGGAAGGTAGGATCTGCTCCGGCCCCGCTTTCGAGGCGTACGACTGTTTCAGACGGGCCTGACGCGATTGGTTGAAGAAGTTCAACCCAATCAGGACCGCCAGGACCAGCAGTGCAATAATGATATTTTTGGTTTTCATGTCTTCTGAAAAAGTGGGTTGCGAAACGGCTTCAAGGTTGTCCTACGATGAACCCGTGCGGCCCCCGGCGAGCGAAATCGCTACAGGGACCGCACGAGGTGCCGTTAAGCGGCGGTCGCGCCTTTGTCCAGATTGCGCAGGTATCTCTCGGCCTCCCGGCGACGCCAGGCAAAACGCAAAATACCGAACACCGCAAGCAAGACGGGGATCAGGAAGGTCACCACGACCTTGCTGGCTGTACGTGCCCCCGGAGTGACTTCCTTGATCCGGCGCTCGGTCATCGTCTTGGAGCGAATGTTGATCAGTTGATCACCCAGGGTGAGAGCATCCACGCTGTTCAAGAAGAACATCCCGTTCGATCCCACCTGAATCCCGTTGTTGCTCCACATCCTTGCACATGCGGTGACCAATACTCGAGCCGGCTTCGGCTCCAGCTCGGTGACCGGCGTGTCCGGCATGTTCGGTTGCGGAACGGGATTGTTCGGGTCCGGCGGCGTCTGCGGCCATTGCGGCCGCTCCTGATCCGCAAACGGATCCGGAAATTGGCCGTCCAACAGGATCGCCAGCGGGAGCTTCTCCCCATAACTGTCAGTCCCTGCGAAGACCATCGGGTCAAGCGGACCCTCCGGAGCCGGAACCGTCCAGCTGCGGTCCGATGAGGTCATCAGCACCCGGCTCTGCAGGCCCAACTCGTTGATGCGCGTCTGGTCCAGGTCAAGGGCGGTGCCCCAGAGATAGAGGATGCTCGACAGCTGCCCGGTAATGCTCAGATCCCGATTGAGGTTCTCCTGAACCACTTCAATCTGAACCGGAAGCTCGACCGGTGTCGAAATCGGCATGCGGAATAGACCACCACCCACCGAGGCCTCCGTCTGAATCGAGAGGATGCCGTGATTCTCGTCCATCAGGATGTCCGAATCGATCCCAACCCCCCAATCCTCCAAAACGGTGTTGATGTTCGGAGCCTGATCGTTCGCGGAAACGTCAATCGCCATCTGACGATTCGCCGATTGGGATGGTTGATAGTTGAAGGTCCGCTGCTGGACCGCAATGATCGTGTTCAGTCCACCCGCCACCCGGTGGCCGATCTCATAGAGCTGACGGTCGTTCAGGGTCCGGGGATCCACAACCAAGAGGAGGTCCGCATCCTCGGGAATCGGGCTCTGCTGGGTGATCTGTGTCCGGGTCACCCGGAACTTGTCCTGCATCAATACCTGCTCCAGGACACTGTAGTCATCCCGATCGGCAGGGACCGGACGCCCCATCTGGCGCAGCATCTGGGCCAATTGTGGCTCGATCTGCTCCAGCGGCGCATAGATCGCCACGTGCGGCGGCTCTTCCCGCATCAAACGGAAGATGCGGCTGAGCAGGTCATACTCCATGTTCGGCAGGCTCTGCGGAACCACGTGGTTGATTACCTCCTCCTCCTTGTCGAGGTAAGAGATGCCCAGCGCCGAGTAAATATTCTTCAGCGCAATCTCATCCTGGGCAAACGTCTGAACCGGAAACGGCAGGATCTGCTTCTGCTCCAGATGCTGCGCCAGTTCGGGGTCCGCTGCAGGATCGGTGACCGCAAACTGCAACATCCCGTTCGAGGCAATCGACAACTCCTGCAATTTATCGGTGATGTCCTGCTCCAAGGTCTTCCATTCGGTCGGCATCTTGTCCCGCGCCGTGATGTAAACGTTGACCTGCACCCGCTCCTTGAGCTCGCCCAGGATCTCCTTGGAGACCTCCGAGACGGAATAGAGCTTGTCTTCCGTGAGGTCGAAGCGCCCGAGATTGATCTGGGCAACCGTGCGGTTGAGCATCACCACCACCGCAATACTGATGATGGCGAAGGCGGTGAAGCGCCAGCCGAATCCCATCTTCTTGTTGGTACTCATATCAGTATTTCCTCCCTTCCAGGGAGTAGGTGTTCAGCATCAAGAACAGAACGGCCATGGAGACGAAATAGACCAGGTTCTTTACGTCGATCACCCCTCGCTCCGTGCCCTCGAATTGGACTGTGACTCCGACGTACTCGCGGAGAAAACTCCCGAGACCGCTGATGGAACCATCCAGGAAGGTGGCGATGAATTGAGTGCCCACCATGAACAGCGCGAAGCAGGCGACCAGACTCAGAATGAATGCCACGATCTGATCCTTGCATAGCCCACTGATGAAAAGCCCCAGGGCGAGGAAAAATCCGCCGAGAAGCAGCGCGCCGACGTACCCACCGATGATCGGGCCGAAGTCAGGCTCACCCAAAATCGCCAGCATCACCGGAATCGTCAGGGTCCCGGCCAGGGCGACCGCATAAAAGGCAAAGGCCGCAAGGAACTTGCCGACCACCACCTCGTGCGTCCGCATCGGCATCGTCAACAACAGCTCCAAGGTCCCCAGCTTCTTGTCTTCCGCCCAAAGCCGCATCGTGATCGCCGGAATGAAGACCACCAGGAACATCGGCAGGGTCGAGAAGAAGCTCCGCATCTCCGCCCGCCCGAACGTGAAGAAGCTGAACATGTACAGCCCGTTCGTGACCGCCAGGAATACCGTTACGAAGATGTAGGCAATGGTACTGTCGAAGTACCCCTTGAACTCACGTTTGAAAATGACCCAGGCGTTGCTCATTGGGAGACCACCTCCTCTACCCGCTGTTCCTCAGCCATGACGGGCGCCTTCGCCGCGCGCACCAACTCAATGAAGGTCTCCTCGAGCGATATCGCGGACTCCCGGAACTGGCGCAACGGCCACTGCGATTGCTTGATGATCGCATCAATGTCCTGATGGACCACCATTCCGAACTTGTGCCGCAATTCCGCACGTACCCAGCCGTCATCAAGCGTCTCGATCTTGTGGTCCAGAACACCACGAACGCCGCCCACGGCCTTGCGTACCTCTTCGCGATCCGCCTTCACCTCAATCGTCAGGCGATTGGTCTTCATTGCCTGCTCCTGCAATTCGCGGATCGGACCGTCCGCCACGACCTCGCCGCGATTGATGATCAGGATCCGGTCGCTGATCGCGGAGACCTCCTGCAGGATGTGCGAACTGAAAATGATCGTCTTGTCGGCGGCGAGCTCACCGATCAGGTTACGAATCCCGATGATCTGGAGCGGATCCAACCCGCTGGTCGGTTCGTCCAGGATCAGGATCGGTGGGTTGTGGATCAACGCCTGGGCAAGGCCGACACGCTGCTTGTACCCCTTGGACAACTGGCCGTTCGGCCTGCGGTACACGCGCTCCAATCCACACGCGTTCACCACCCAGTCCATGCGATCACGCAGCACGGAGCCCTGGACCCCACGCGCCTGTCCAACAAATCGGAGATAGTCATGAACCGTCATTTCCATGAATAACGGAGATGTCTCGGGCAGATACCCGATCATCTTTCGTACAGCCAGCGGATCCTGAACGACATTGTGCCCTCCGATCTCCACCCTCCCGCTGTCCGGTAGGATGTACGTCGTGAGGATTCGCATCGCGGTGGACTTCCCGGCACCGTTTGGTCCGAGAAGCCCCAGGATCTCGCGCTTGTACGCCTTGAAGGAAACGTTGCTGAGGGCTCGAGTGGGCCCAAAATTCCTGGATAGCCCCTCGACCTCAATGGTCACTTCTTTAAGCATTGTCGTTTGGTTCCTCCACTGATCGCGGCCTACTCGCCCTGGCGGGCGGTCCCCAACCACCAGCTTCCATTCAGATCTCGGACGGCCTCCGGAAACTGGGGCTTCAAGCCGCGGTTCGAACGCGAAAACGCGTCCGGGCTTGTTCTTGCGCGCAAGTTGACCTCCACTCCGACCATCCAAGGATCTGCACCGTTCAAAAAAAACAGGGATCAGTCCCCAGCTAGCTACCCTCTGCGCCGATCGGCCTGATCACAAGGTCCGAATGGCACCCCTGTGAGAGTCGGCCCGAAAAGATAGCCGCTTTCCCAACCTGACCGCGCCATCCCCATCCGGAACCGGAGAATCTCGCGCAGAGGCGCAGAGGCGCCAAGGCGTTTTCGAGCTGGTTATGGGGGTGGATATGGGGAACGCGCTGATCCAGACTTTTTTGGGGGATTCAGGTGTTATCCATGACCTAATGACTGAACAAGGCAATTGCAGAAAACAGCTTCGACACCGTCCTCCCTATCCCCTCCTCTGCGCCTCTGCGCGAGTCCTGTCCTCCCCATCCGGCTCCGGCTAGAGCCCGTCCGAAAAGGTAGCCGCATTCTCAACCTGACCTCCCTATCCGGACCCGGAAAGCCTCCCGCAGAGGGCGCGGTGACGTTTTCGACCACCCTATCGGGGTGGGTAGGTTCCATGCTCTGCAGCCTACTTTTTTGGGGTTATTTTCAGTGATACCGATTCAGTTGACCAAGGCAGTTGTTGAAAACGGCTCCAATGTAGGTCCCTTTCCCCCCCTC
>CALLYA010000263.1 GCA_937875495.1 uncultured Verrucomicrobiota bacterium | reverse complement strand
ATGCCCGGGCTTCCCTCAAATTGTGGGGCCGACGGGGACGTCGGCGCTCCCAGGGGCGCAGAGGCCAGTAACTCGCGCGAAGCGCTCTGGGGCTGACCTCTGACCTCTGACCTCCGACCTCGCGCGGGGGCTATTGCCCCGGCGCCGCAGCACGCTGAGTCGTGCTGCGCTAAAAAAAACGGAGTTTTTTTTATGGCTTTGATTGATGTTGTGGCTGGTGCTCGACCTAATTTTATGAAGATTGCTCCGATCATCGAAGCGATCCGTAATCGGCCTGAGACGGGGTTGCGGTATCGGCTTGTGCATACGGGGCAGCACTATGATCAGCGTATGTCCGGTGACTTCTTTGAGCAGCTTGGGATTCCTAAGCCTGATCACAATCTGGAAGTCGGATCCGGTACACAGGCCGAGCAGACCGCTGCTATCATGGTCCGCTACGAGAAGCTCCTGCTCGAAAAGCCGTCAGATCTTTGTCTTGTGGTTGGGGATGTGACCTCGACCATGGCCTGCTCGATCGCTGCACAGAAGCTTGGTGTTCCTGTTGCGCATGTGGAAGGCGGGATCCGTTCCGGGGACTGGTCGATGCCGGAGGAGATCAATCGGATGGTGACCGATGCCATCACCAACTACTTCTTCACCACCAGCGAAGTCGCCAACCAGAACCTCAGGAAAGCCGGGGTTTCGGAAGAACGCATCTTTTTCGTCGGCAATACCATGATCGATACGCTGCTGCGTCAGTTGCCGCGCCTGCGTCCGCCGGCGGTCTGGGCGGATGAGCAGCTTGGCGATCATCGCTTCATCGTGGTCACATTGCATCGCCCGGCGAATGTCGACGCACCGGAAAAGCTGCGGGCGATGATCGATGCGATCATTGAAGGGACGCCTGATACCAAGCTGGTCTTTCCTGTGCACCCGCGCACGCGGAAGACGCTTGCTGCCCTTGGATACTCGGCTGACACCGCGGCCGATGGGCGATTGGTGCTGTGCGAACCGCTGCCATATCTCGAGTTCAATTTCCTGGTCAAGAACGCCATGGCCGTCATCACCGATTCTGGCGGGATCACCGAAGAAGCCACGGTCATGGGCGTACCATGCCTGACCTTGCGCGACACGACCGAGCGCCCTGAAACCGTCACCATCGGGACGAACGAACTGGTCGGGACTGATCCGAGCGCCTTGGCACCGCACCTGCAACGGCTCTTTGCTGGGAATTGGAAGAGGGGAGCCGTGCCACCGATGTGGGACGGCAAAGCAGCCGAGCGGATTGTTGAGTCGCTTGCGACACTCCTTCCGGACTGATCCGGCATGCTGATGAGTGGGGAGGTTTCCCTGGGAGCGCCGACGTTAACGTCGGCTCAAATTGTGGGGCCGACGGGGACGTCAGCGCTCCCAGGGGGGGCAGAGGCCAGTTACTCGCGCGAAGCGCTCTGGTGCTGACCTCTGACCTCCGACCTTTGACCTCGCGCGGGGGCTATTGCCCCTGCGCCGCAGCACGCTGAGTCGTGCTGCGTAACGAATGTTTGCCGCTGCCGCGGGTTAGGATTTTGCCGTCGGTGAGGTGGATTTCGGCTTCGGTGTTGGCTGGGATTTCGATTTCGAGCTCGATCTCGTCGCCTGTTTTTTTCCACTCGGTTTGGATCGTGCCGTAGGGCGAGTTGTATTTGGCTTTGGCCCATGAGAGGCCGTCGCCGGGCTCGATCTGGATCTTGATCCGTTTGAAGCCGGGTTCGAGCGGCTGGATCCCGCCTACGGTCTCGAAGAGCCACTGGCCGACCGCGCCGAGCGAGTAGTGGTTGAACGAGTTCATGCTGCGATCGCCGAAGCCGCTCTCTTTTGTCCAGCTGTTCCAGCGCTCCCAGATTGTCGTCGCGCCCTGCTCGACCGGGTAGAGCCAGGACGGGTAGGTGCGCTGGCAGAGGAGCGTGTAGGCGACGTCGGTGTGGCCGGTCTCGGTCAGTACATTGTTCAAATGGCCGGTGCCGACGAATCCGGTCGAGAGGTGCATTTCCTTCTCGGCGATGCGCTCGACCAGTTTGTCGGCCGCCGCGGTGCGCAGCGATTCCGGCAGCAGATCGAACTTCAGCGCGAGCACGTAGACCGCCTGGGTGTCGCCATGGATCGTGCCGTCGGGCTGCACGAATTTGTCGAGGAACGCCTTTCGGATCTCTTCGTACAGCGTGGCATAGCGCTCCGCGTCCGCGTCACGCCCGAGCAGGCGCGCCATCTCGCTCACGAGCCGGGTGGTGTACGCGAAGTAGGCGGTGTTCATGACCGGCTTGGGCGTATCCGCACCGACCGATAGCCAGTCGCCGAACCCGTTGTCGGGGCGGATCAGGCCGTCGGAGTTTTGGCGTTGGAACTCGATCCATGCGGTCATGGAATCGAAGTGCTCCGCCAGGAGTGCAAGATCGCCATAGCGCTGGTAGACGACCCAGGGCACGATCACACCGGCATCGCCCCAGGCATTGACCCCGCCGCCCATACCGGCGACCTGCGGCGCCACGACCGGGTACGCGCCGTTCTCGAACTGAGCATCGCGGACGTCCTGCAGGTACTTGTTGTAAAAGGCCGCGCAGTCGAAGTTGTAGCACGCGGCCGGCGCGAAGACCTGCGCGTCACCGGTCCAGCCCATCCGCTCGTTGCGCTGTGGGCAGTCGGTCGGGATCGACAGGAAATTCCCGCGCTGACTCCAGAGGATGTTCTGGAAGAGGCGGTTCACGAGTGGATCGGAGCACTCGAACCATCCGGTCCGTTCGACATCCGACCCGACCACGCGGCCGACGAGGCTGTCGAGGGTCGGTTTACCGGGGAACCCGGTGACTTCAACATAGCGGAAACCGTGGAAGGTGAAGCGCGGCTCAAAGAGTTCTTCGTTTGAGTCGCCTTTCAGCACAAACTGATCGGTCTGTGCGACCCCACGCAGGTTTTCCGTGTAGAGCGTGCCATCGGCTTCGAGCATCTCGCCGTGGCGCAGTGTAATGGTGGTTCCGGCCTCGCCTTTGGCGCGGATGCGGCACCACCCGACCATGTTTTGGCCCAAATCGAAGATCCAGGTGCCGGGCTCAGGCTCGGTGAGCGTGATCGGGGTGACCTCGCCCGTGATCCGTACCGGCGGGCATTGCTGTGCGACCAGCCCCGGCTGCACCGGCAGCTGCTCGGCAGTGAAGACCTCGACCGGTTGCCACTCGCCCGATGACTTTTCACCGCCGGCCTCGGACCAGCCGGTCAGCACGCGCCGGGCGTCCTGCTTCTCACCGGCCTGCATGTCGGAATAGAGGATCGCGCCGGCTGCGGCCTGCCAGTCGGGCCCCGTCCGCACGAACTGCTCGGAGCCGTCCGCGTACTGCACGCGCAGCTGCGCCTTGAACCGCAGTGGGTACTCGCCGTATTGGTACCGGCCCACGTGCGCGATGCTACCGACGTACCAGCCGTCGCCGAGCAGCGCGCCGAGCGCGTTCGCACTGCCGGGCTTCAGCAGCGGGGTCACGTCGTACGCCTGGTACTGAATGCGCTTCGTGTAATCGGTCCACCCGGGCGTCATGACATCCTCGCCGACGCGCGCGCCGTTCAGGTAGCACTCGTACACGCCGAGCGCGGTAGCGGTCAGGGTCGCGTATGCGACCGGCTTGTCCGCGAGCGCGAACTCGGTGCGCAGGTGCGGCGCGGGCTGCATCGCCTTCAGCTGATCGTCGAGGAGTCCCCAAGGCGCATCGCCGTAAGCGGCAACCGCGCGTGCCGGCGTCCACTGCTCGTTCTCGGCGGGGGTATAGGCCGGCTGGAACCAGTCGGCCGGTTCGCTCGCGAGCGAGACCCAGGAGCTGTCGATATCCCACTGCATGCTTGCGCCGTCGGCGAGGTCGACCTCGACGCGGCCGATCAGGCCGGCCGACGATTGATTGCCGCTGTTTTCGGTATGCACCGCGAGCAGGTTGCGGCCCGGGACGATCCGCCGGTTCAGATCGATCAGGTTGAGCGTCTGCCAGGTGCGCGTGGTGATATCGTCGCTGCTGACCTGTATCCCGTTGACATAGAGCCGGAAGAAGTCGTCGGCGTCGATGAGGATGCGAGCGCGGGTGATCCGCGCGTCCTCCGGCACCTCGATCCAGCGCCGGAACATACGCGCGCCTGAGGGCGCGTTGACGCCGCCATCGGCCGCCGCGTCACCGGCATGCCACATCCAGTGGCAGCCGTGCAGGCTTGGCGGCTCCTCCGCGGGCGGCAATTCCGCGCCGATCCAGTCGGCGGGGAACTCATCAGGGGTCCGCGGCCCCATCTCCCAATAGGCGGGTTCGCTCCAATCGGAGACGTCCCCGGCCTCGTCCCATACCCGCACCTTCCAATAGGCGCGGGCATGAGTTGCCACCGGTCTGCCCGCGTACCGGACCTGAATCGACGTGCCGCTTTCGACCTTGCCCGTGCTCCAGAGATCGCCGCGGTCGGCGGCGAGCGATTCGGGCGAGGAGGCAACCAGGATTTCATAGGCCGACTGCATTGCATTCGGCGTGTCGGCCACCGCCTGCCAGCTCAAGTTCGGCTGGACCTGGTCGATGCCGATGGGATTGTGGGCATACGCCACGCGCAACCGCACAGGCGTCATGCCACCATGCGACACCCCCACCGTGCCCAGCAAGAGCCCCGCTGTGAGTGCCGTGATCAGAAGAGAAGGGTTAAGTTTCATGCGGCTATTGTAGCG
The DNA here is from genome assembly GCA_937875495.1 of uncultured Verrucomicrobiota bacterium. Lineage (GTDB taxonomy): Bacteria > Verrucomicrobiota > CALLYA01 > CALLYA01 > CALLYA01 > CALLYA01. Next base: position 848 of record CALLYA010000263.1, on the reverse strand, counting down.
AGGTGCTGGCTGCAGGTCGATCCTGCGGTCCGCAGTGGGTCCAGCTGTGGTGGGGCTGAGGACGTTGGGCGGGCTCATGAGGGGAGGACTCCCGCAGAGATCGCAGGGGACGCAGAGGATGGCTGAAGCAGTGGCGATGGGCCAGCGGACGTTGGGCGGGCTCATGAGCGGAGGTCTCGCGCAGAGGCGCAGGGGCGCAGAGGGGACCGAGAATCAATGGACTTTGGGGTTGGGATCGTGGATAATGGGGCTGGTCAGGCGGATCCCTAATTTGTGGCGGACAGACAGCTGGGCGTGCCGCGCCAACCGGAGGTTTCTAGGATGGGAAGGGTTGAAAGGCTTCGGGAGCAGTCGCTGGCGGTGGAGCCGTTTATCTCCGTTGAGCGTGCGGTGATCATGACCCGGTTTTACATGGCGCATGCGGGGCGGTTGAGCGTGCCGGTCATGCGCGCGACGGCGTTTGAGCACCTGTGTGAGCGCAAGACGATCTATATCGGCGCGGACGAGCTCATTGTCGGCGAGCGCGGGCCCGAGCCGAAGGCGACTCCGACCTTTCCCGAGCTGACCTGTCACACGCTGCAAGATTTGGAGATTCTCAACACCCGGCCCAAGACCCCGTACCGCGTCGGCGATGATGTATTTGAGGCGTACCGGCGCGAGGTCATCCCTTATTGGGAGCGGCGCTCGATGCGCTCGCGTATCTTCGAGACCCTGCCGGCCGAGTGGCGGAACGCCTACGATGCCGGTGTATTCACCGAGTTCATGGAGCAACGCGCCCCGGGGCACACGGTCCTCGACGGCAAGATCTACAGCAAGGGGATGATGGCGTTCAAGCGCGACATCGCCCG
>CALLYA010000262.1 GCA_937875495.1 uncultured Verrucomicrobiota bacterium | reverse complement strand
GCAGGTCGAAAACGCCACCGCGCCCTCTGCGGGAGGCTCTCCGGATGGGAATGGGAAAGCGGCGGCCACTTCGAACGCCCCCTAGTAGCGCTGGACTTTGGAAAGGAACTGTTGGGTGCGGTCCTCGCGCGGATGATCAAAGAGCTCCACAGGGGTGCCGGTCTCCACGATCCGGCCCTGGTCCATGAAGACCACGCGATCGGCGACCTTCCGGGCAAACCCCATCTCGTGAGACGCGATCAGCATCGTCATCCCCTCGTTCGCCAACTGCTGCATCACCGCGAGCACCTCACCGACCATCTCCGGGTCGAGGGCACTGGTCGGCTCGTCGAACAGCATCGCAATCGGGCGCATGCATAGTGCCCGCGCGATCGCCACCCGCTGTTTCTGCCCGCCGCTGAGTAGCTCGGGGAAGGCGTCACGCTTGTCGTGCAGTCCCACCCTCAGCAAGAGCGCCTCCGCACGTGCCTCAACCTCCGCCTGCGTCTCACCCCTTACCATCATCGGCGCAAGCGTCAGATTCCGAATCACATTCAGATGCGGAAAGAGATTGAAATGCTGAAAGACCATCCCCACCTCCGACCGCTGACGGTCGATATCACCCGCGTGCGGGTCCATCACGCGTCCGTCCAATCGGATCGTCCCCGCGTCAGCGATCTCGAGTCCGTTGACACACCGCAACAGAGTGCTCTTGCCGGAGCCGCTCGGTCCGATCAGGACCACAACCTCGCCGGGCGCGACCTCGAGCTGGATCGAATCCAGCGCGACGAGCGAGCCGAACCGTTTCGTGATCCCGTTCAACTCGATGCGCGGCGTCATAGGTGCACCCCCTTGCGCTCCCCACGCGCCAGGCGATCCTCCAACCGACGGGCCAGGATCGAGAGCGGAACCGTCAGGCTCAGGTAAATCAGGGCCGCGATCAGAAACGCCTCGAACTGTCTGAACGTCGCGGAGCCGACCCGCCGCGCCGCCTCCATCAGCTCCATCAAGCCGATCGTGTAGAGCAACGACGACTCCTTCGTCAGGGAGATCAATTCACTGGTCAGCGGTGGGATCATGCGCCGCACCGCCTGCGGCAGAATGATCGCACGCATGGTCTGCGCCCGGTTCAGACCGAGACTCCTGGCCGCCTCACGCTGACCCGGGTCCACGGATTCGATCCCCGCGCGCAGGATCTCCCCGATATAGGCCGCGGCAAAGACGCCGAGCGCGACGGTGCCCACCCAGAATTTGTTATTAAAATTGATCAGGACCGCGATCCCGAAATAGGCGATCGAGACCTGCACCAGGAACGGGGTCCCGCGGATGGTCTCCACATAGAGCGTCGCGAGTTGCCGGACGATCGGGTTGCGGCTGCCACGCGCAATCCCGACCCAGACGCCGAGGAACATCCCGATCAAAAAAGCCAGCGCGCTCGCCTGGATGGTGAGCCAAAGGCCGTTCCAGTAAAGTGCGCGATACGGCAACAGTGCCTTGAAATTCCAGCGGTACGGAGAGGCGAGCAGGAGACCGACCAGGACCGCGACCACTGCGAGGGTCATCCCGATCTGAAGCAGAGCTCCCCTGAGCCTACTGCGCACCATCGGTCAGCTCCGAAAAGTGCTTCTGATAGAGCTCGTCAAATCGGCCGTCCCCGCGGATTCGATCGAAAAAGAGATTCAGATACCGCCAGAAGACAAAATCCCCCTGTTGAATCGCAATCGCATACGGCTCGTAAGTCAACGGCTCCAGCAATGCACGCGTGGTCTCGGGGTTGTTTTTGTGATGCCGCATGATCGAAAGCTGATCGTAGATGAAGGCATCCGCACGCCGGTTGACCAGCTCGAGTGCGCACGAACCCTCCGTGTCGAAGCGCACCAGTTCCGCCTTCGGGAAAAGGCGGGCGGCGACGATCTCGCCGGTCGTGCCAAGCTTAACGGCGATCTTGCGCCCCGGTGCGTTCAAATCCTCCGGCCCCTCCACCCCGCCCTCACGTTGAACCAGCAGGCAGAGTCCTGTCCGAAAATAGGGTTCGGTGAACAGCAGGGTCTTGGCGCGTTCAGCCGTGGCCGTGAGCCCGGAAAGGATCAGGTCGATCTGGCCGTTGCTCAGCGCCGTCGGCAGAGATTGAAAGGCCATGCTTTCAATCCGCAGCTCCACCCCCAGGTCCGCCGCGAGCGCACGCGCAAGGTCCATGTCGAAACCGAGGTACTCGCCCGAGGGATCGACATACTCAAAAGGCGGAAACTCAGGCTCCGTCCCGATCACCAGCACGCCACGCTCCAGGATCCGATCCAACGTGGAAGCCCCGGCTCCAGGACCATACGCATCGCGGCTACAGGCGCACAACAGGAGGGTCATTGCCCACAGGCAGGCTTTGAATAGGTAACTCATCGGTCTCAAATAAGCCTAGGGTGAAGAAAGATTCGAAACAGGCCCGTTCGGCATGCCCCCCCGCGCCCGATTCCGGTTGGCGATCATCATAAATCAATCGGGTCCCGGCGTCTACCCCGAGAGGTCCGGACGGGTAGCCGCGACCCCTCTATCAGGAGAGCCTCCCGCAGAGGGCGCAGAGGACGCGGTGGCGCTTTCGACCTGGCCATGGGGGTGGGTTGTGGCCATGCCTTGATTCATGCTTTTCCGAAGAGGATTTTGGGGAAATCTGATTTCTGCAGACCAAGGCAGTTGCTGAAAACAGCTCCGATGTATCTACAATCCTCCCTACCAATACCCCTCTGCGCCCTCTGCGCCCTCTGCGGGAGTCCTCCGGAGACCTTTCGTTGTGGACCAATAGGGTTCTCGGACAGGTTCGAGCTGCGGCCATGTGCGGATCGATCCGGCCGGCCCGCGCTTCCTGCACCCTTTTCGCTTGATCGATCGGGCTGGGACCTCAATGATGGTGGCCAATTTTCATCGCTGCTTGGCCATCGTTTCCTCGATGCACAGCCGGCTCGGTCCTTAGGAGAAGCCCATACCATGTACGCACCCGGATTGCTTCAGCCCACCGCCCAAAGGCTCACCGCGCTTTTCGCGGTCCTGCTCGGGAACCTCATTTGCCCAATCCATGCCCAGGAACCGGCCACGGTTCAAGCCAACCAGGGGCAGGCGCCGGTCATTGCCAACGTGGATGTGTTGATCGTCGGTGGGACCAGCGGTGCCGTGGGCGCCGCGATCGAGGCTGCGGAACAGGGGGCCGAGGTCTTCCTGATCGCACCCAAGACCTACCTGGGAGAGGACATCTGCGGGACCTCACGCCTCTGGATGCCGACCCGAACGAGCGAGACCGCCGACTCGTTGGAGTCGGCCCTGGTCAGCTCCTTTATCCGCAAGGCGGCCTCGGGGCCGCGGATCGAGATCCCCTCCTACAGCGCCGACCTCCCGAGCGCGTCCGTACACCCGGATTCGAAACCGCCGCGGAAATTGACCGATGGCGGCGGCCGCAGTGCGTCGAACGAAAGCGTGCAATACGACGGTGACGTGACCCTCGTCACGGACCTGGGCAAGATCCAGCCGATCGGCAGGCTCGCCATCCACGCCTATCAACGCGACAACGACTTCGAGGTCGACGAGGTCGTCTTCAGCTTGAGCCTCGACGGCAAGCAATGGACCGCGCTGCAGCCGGTCCCCAACCCGAAGCGCGACGCCGGCGGCTTCGAAGGCGACCCGATCGAGATCGCCACCGATGAGCTTACCGCGGGGACCACCGCCCGATTCGTTCAGGCCAAGGTGCGCCGCACGCCCGAAGCCTCCAGGCTCCTGCTGGCGGAGTTCACGGTCCATGCGCCGACCCCCGAACAAGCCGAACCCGAGGAGTTCGTCCTTGGTTTGGCGCCCATGCGCATCAAGACCTTGTTCGACAAGGCGCTCATGGACAGTGGTGTCCAATATCTTTACGGGAGCTTCGCCTGCGAGACCCTGCTGGACGAGGCCGGAGATCCGGTCGGGCTCCTCATCGCGAATAAAAGCGGGGTGCAGGCCATCCTTGCCTCCACCATCATCGACGCCTCACCCCAGGGTTACGTCGCGGGCATGGCCGGCGCCGAGTTCCGCGAGGACCCCGGTGGTTCCCGAAAGGTTTCCTATGTCAATATCGGCGGTGAGGTGCTCAAGGACCCCGCGCGGGTCGAGGGCATCGTCTCGCCGGACGTCCTCGTGGAGAGCCAGGGGCAATTGTTTGACCTGCATGCCTACGAGTTCACCACGGATAACAGCGGTCTCGGTTTTCCGAATGCAGCCAGGCTCGAACAGGAGGCGCGTGACCGCTGCTGGACCTTTGACTCCTTGGCCTCCGCCGAGGATCCCTTCCATGTCCCGCCGATCCGGCTGCGATCGCAACAGGCCACAGGCGCGACCACGCCGGCCGATCCCGAATCGCTCGCCCCGTTTCAACCGTTGGGAATGGAACGGATCTGGGTCCTGAGCGGCGCCGCCGACCTCGATCGCGACCTCGCCGAGCGTATGCTCACCCGCCCCGTCGATATGCTGCGCCTTGGGCGCAGAATCGGCGCCGCAGCCGCCGGCTTGAGCCCATCCCTGGCCCAGGACGTTTCGATCGATATGGTCCGTCGGCCCACGAAATCAGCGGCTGGCGAAGAGAGCAGAAACGGACTCGAGGTGAGCATGGGCGCGCAACCACCTCGGTTCGATCGCTATCCCGCCATCCCGCTCGCCGGTTTGGAACTGCCGGTTTGGGGACGCTATGACGTGATCGTCGCCGGCGGCGGCACCGCCGGCGCTCCAGCCGCCATCGGCGCGGCACGCCAGGGCGCAAAGACGCTGGTCATCGAATACCTCCACGGCATGGGCGGCGTGGGGACCCAGGGGCTGATCTCCAAGTATTACTACGGCAATATCGTCGGGTTCACCCAGGAGATCGACGCCGGCGTGAAGAGCTTCGGCCCGGATGCCTACGATTCCGGCGGCTGGAACGTCCGCTGGAAGATGGAATGGTACCGGCGCGAGGTCCGCAAGGCCGGCGGCGAGGTCTGGTTCGGCGCGATGGTGACCGGGGCCGTCCGTGAAGGCGATCGCGTTCAAGGCCTCGTTGTGTCGACACCCTACGGGTCGGGCGTCGTCCTGGCGGATTGTGTGGTGGACGCCACCGGTAGCGCAGCCGTGGCCGCAGCGGCAGGCGCGCCCTGCGTCGTGATCGGCGCCGACGATGTCGCCGTGCAGGGATCCGGGCTCCCACCGGTCGATCTCGGGGTGCGTTACACCAATACGGACTACTCGTTCTTCGATGATACCGACATCCTCGATATGCAGCGCGCCTTCATCGTGGGCCGCGAGAAGTACAAGAACGCGTTCGATCTCGGTCAGCTGATCGACACGCGCGAGCGCCGCAGGATCATCGGCGATTTTAATATCGATCCCCTCGACATTTGGAACCACCGAACCTATCCGGACACGATCGTCATCCACCGCAGCAATTTCGACACGCACGGGTTCACCACGCATCCGGTCTTCCTGCTCAAGCCGCCGGACCGCGAGGCGATCCTGGCCGAAGTCCCCCTGCGTAGCCTCTTGCCGAAAGGCTTGGAGGGGATCCTGGTCACCGGCCTGGCCATCAGCGCCCACAGAGATGCGATGCCGGTCATCCGGATGCAGCCCGGGGTTCAGAACCAAGGCTATGCCGCTGGAGTGGCGGCTGCCATGGCCGCCGCAAACGACTGCCCCGTTCGCGCGATCGATGTGCGGGCCTTGCAGGAGCATCTCGTTTCGGTCGGGAACCTGCCGGAGAAGGTCCTCAACCAGGGCGACTCCTTCCCGATCCCCGAGGATCAGGTCCGCGCGGCCGTCATTTCCGTCGGCGACCAGTTCAAAGGCCTGGAGACGGTCCTCTGCCGATGGGACATCGCCCATCCGTGGGTTGTGGAGGCATACCGAAACGAGACCGATGCCGACCGCCGCCTCCATTACGCTCACCTGCTCGCCGTCCAGGACGATCCCATCGGGTATGAGACCCTTGCGGCAGCGATCCAGGCAGGCGAATGGGATGCCGGGTGGAGATACACCGGAATGGGACAGTTTGGGATGAGCATGAGTCGAATGGACAGTCTTCTCGTGGGTCTCGGAAAGACCGGCAGGCCCGAGGCCATTCCGATCATCGCCCAGAAGGCAGGAAAACTGGAACCGGACCATGAATTCTCGCATTTCCGCGCGATTGCAATGGCCTGCGAGGCCATCAAAGACGTCCGTGCCGCCGAATGCCTAGAGTCGCTCCTGCAACTGCCGGGCGTTCAGGGGCACAGCTACCCCAATCTCCAGGCCGCACTCGCCAACAATCCAACCAGCTCGACCGATACCTCCACGCGGAATAACAGCCTGCGGGAGATCGTCCTGG
>CALLYA010000261.1 GCA_937875495.1 uncultured Verrucomicrobiota bacterium | reverse complement strand
GGGCTTGGGGAGGGCAGGTTGGAAGCAGCTACCTTTTCGGACAACCTCTAGCCTGCGGATTCAGCCCAACCCAACACAATCGCTGCCACCACGTCCGGCCGAATCGCCTTCATGCAGGCCATTGGCTCCCGATACCGGCAGGTGCGCCGCAGACACGGGACACAGGGGATCTCCTCGGCCTGAAGAGTACTGTTGCCCGCCCCGTAGGGCCCGGTCCATTCCGGCCGCGTCGGCCCCATCAGGGCGCAAACCGGGATTCCGCAGGCGACCGCAAGATGCAACGGACCGGTATCAGGCCCAACCAACCCGACCAATCCACCGAGCAGGGCGACCAATTCCGACCAGGGACGAAAACCTGTACAGTCCTTGACCCCATCGGGAAAGCGGCTCGAGAGACCGGCCCCCAACCCACATTCCATAGGGCTCCCACCCAGGACCACAAACCGCAGCGCCGGATTCTGAGCACGTGCCAAGGCAACAAGGTCGTACCAGTATTGCTCAGGCCACAGCTTGGTGGGCCATCGCGCCCCCCCTTGCAGGCCGATCCACACCGCTCCGCTTGCGTCTGGCCCTCGCTTGCATCCACCCGGCCGAAGGCCGTAATCAAGAGGGGCGGGTTCAGGTATTCCAAGGTGGCGCAGGACTCCGAGATAACGATCTACCGCATGCCCCCTGGGACTCGGCACAGCAACCACCTCATCGTAGAACCAACGGCTCCCCTCACGGGCATCGGCGAGACCGATCAGGCGTCGCGGCCGCACAGCCCGGGCGATCAACGCACTCTTGAGCAGTCCCTGGACATCGATGGCCCAGTCGTAATCGTTGCCGGCCCACCCGCGCAGCTCGCCCATGAAACGGATCCATCCGCAGGGGCCTCGCAGGCGCCTTCGGGGAAACGGGAGCACCCGCCCTATTCCCTGAACCAGGGCAACCAACCCCGTATACTCCTCGTTCACGACCCAGTCGACCTCATGGCCAGCACCGATCAGTGCCCGCGCAACTGGCATCGCATGGACGACGTCGCCCAAGGAGCTGGTCTTGACCATCAGCGTGCGCACGTCAACGACCGATCTCAAGCCGCGCAGCCAATCTCTCGGGTAACCCAGCCTGGATGACCTTCTCCTGGGCCTTGGCGATGTCGTATTCCACCCTACGCAGCTCAACCGTCGATTCGTCGGTGTCATAGAGGGCATAGGCCGCCCGCGGATCTCCGTCCCGAGGCTGACCGACACTTCCCACATTGATGAAATACTTCGTCCCCAGCTTCAACGAGAGCGATGAATACAGACTCACCTTGACCCGGCCTGCGCGCGTGAATGCAAGCGGAATATGGGTGTGCCCATAAAAACAGATGGAGGAGAGCTGATAACTGAAACTTGCCTCGGCCGCCCATTTGTCCGTCACATAAGTCCAACCCGACGGACTGTCCAGCGTGGCGTGCACCAAGGTCACCCCCTTGACCTGCAGCTTGAACGGGAGTTCCCCCAAATACTTCCGCTCCTCAGCAGTCAATTGGTTTCGCTGCCACTCCACCGCGCGCGCAGCAATTGGATTGAACCCGGTCAACGGCATGTCGCTGGCAATGTACTCGTCGTGATTGCCCTTGACACTCACCGCCTTAAGCTCCTGACGCACGATCTCCAGACACTCGCGGGGATTTGCGTTGTACCCGACGATATCCCCGACACAGAGATACTCGGTAACCTCTTGCTCTCGGGTGTCGGCCATAACCGCAGTCAGGGCCTCCAAATTGCTGTGGATATCTCCTAAAATCGCGATTTTCATGGTTGCGTCGTCCAAATCATCCGCCGGGAACCGGAGCGCCTACACGAGGTCCAATAATGCCGTGCCGATGTCCAAATCGTTTCTAATGGGCCATTGCCGACCCTGTTACTTCGTTGATCCATTCGCCGCCTGCAAGCTCAATCATCCGTGAGACCACCTGACGCGCGTTCGATCTCCCGGAGGGACTTTCCGTCCTCGCGTGCTGCCTCAATAGCGAATCGAGAACCCCTCAAAACCAGTCTCGGTCTCCGCCCATGCCTCCAATTCCCCCGAGATACCAACACCCAATTCCGACTCCCGGATCGCTTGTAAAAAGGCCCGCACCTCACGTTCATCGCCCGCAGCCGTCAATTCAACCTCACCAGAGGACAGATTGCGAACCCAACCTGTGACATCAAACAAACGAGAAATCCGTTGAGCGGTCCAGCGAAAACCGACCCCCTGCACCTCTCCCTTGTATGTGATCCGACAGATCTTCATCCAAATAGCCCTCCATGTTTGTCCCTAAAACGGTTGTGGCGACCGCAAGGCACCTTCATAACGAAGACCTTGTCGGTCGCCAACAACACTCACCAATAACCGGCGGCTGCAGGAGGAGGACGGAGGCTCAGGAGGAGAAGGGAAGGATCCCTCCGTCACAAGGATATGTCCGCCGGTCGGGCTCAATAACGACTGCGCTGTGGCGATATTTCAAAAAAAATTCCACTCCATCCCAGCGGATGCTCGACATCTCCATGTTGCTAATATTGGCAATCTTACACGAAACTACAGAGGGATTTCACCCGTTTTGAACCCCGTCTCGACCGAAAATTTTACAGCCGCCCCTAAAAAAGATGCTTGTGTCCGAATTGCTCCATCTTCAGGATATGGACAGCATGTAAACCCTTTCAGAGCGGGGAACACCCCGACACAACGATGTAGGAGGCCCGAAATGCCAGCGAAAGATTGGAAAGTCACCGTGGCGAAATCCGCATTCGCCAATCCACGGCACTTCGAGTTTGAAAAAATGGAAGAGGCCGTCTACGAAGCCAATACCCTGCGATCCGGCAGCGTGTTCGAGAAATCCGGCGGCTTCGTGATCGTCTCCAAAGGTCGGGAGACCGTCCAGGAATGGCGCGAAAATCCCCAAGGCGGGCATTTCATGTTCCCCGGCGACTTCGAACACCCCAAGCACTGAGAAGGGTCCTGCCACAGAGGTCACCGAGAACACCGAGGCACAACTCCTTGTCCACCTGAAAACAACCCCGGCTGATGCAGGGGGCTGCCTCGTCAATGGCATAAAAACGCATCTCTCTGTGAACTCTGAGCCCTCTGTGGCTTCCCCATCCGAAAAGGCACACTCATTCAGGCGTCGCGTCGCATTCAGGGGATGCTTGCCGAACCGTCGGATCGGTCGGATCAGTCGGATCGGTGTCTGCATCGGGATCGATTTCGATCCCGATGCAGACACCGATCTTGCTTTGCCATTGACCTTTTCGGACGACCTCTTGCTAGAATCTGCTCCCAGATGAAGAGGCAATCGAGATCTCTGCCCTTGCCGGAAGAGCAGGGCGCAGACATACGTTTCTTGTTTGCCGCTCTCTAAATGCCGCTGCCCCGGTTCGACACACACCTACACGCAGGCCTTTCGGCCAACCCCAATCAGGATGCGGTAGGTCAGATATGCGCCACCACCGGATCGAACGGGGTAGCTCGCTAACAATCGACGCAGGCAGGCAGGAGGAAGCGGCCGGTACTCCGGCTGATCGTAAAAGCTCGCACCAATTCTTTGAAAACTTCGCAAGGCCTCCATCGGGTTGTCGAATTCCTGCCGCAACTCCACGACCTCAAGGTCCTTCCACTCCCATACCGAAGAGGTCAGGCATTGATCCAACTCCCTCAGGGACGGAAGGCGCAGTCCCCAAAAGTCCGGCCCCAGCACTCTTGCCGCCGCCTGCTGAAACTCCGGGAAACAACCCGAAACCAGTAGCCCCAGGCCCAACCGCCCGCCGGGCTTCACCCGATCGATCCAGGCACCGAGTGTCCCCGCCCAATCCGCGGCCCACTGCAAGGCACAGCTCGACACCACCAGATCGAAACTATCGATCAGCGCCCATTGGGCATAATCACCAACGAGGATGTGGACATCAGAGGTTGCAGATTTCCATCGCGCGATCTTCGCCATCCCGTGGGCAAGGTCCATTCCCACAACCATCGCCCCGGGGTTAAGCGCTTTCAGACGCAACGCTAAGGCACCCGTGCCACATCCCAAATCCACAATCCGCGCGCCCTCTTTGAGCGGAGCCTCTAATTTGGCTGCCAATCGCTCCGCTATCTCCGCCTGAACCACCGCATGCCGGTCATACTCCACCGCTGCACGGGAGAACCCCGCCGCGACTCCCTGCCGATCGATCCTCACTCGCCCACCTCGTCTCGAATGATCCGCGCAACCGTCCCGGCCGCCGTCCATGGCAAGGCATGCCCGCACCCCCGGAGCAGATGAAACGACCCGCCGCATCGGTCCGCGGTCTCCTCACCCGCACGCCAGGGAATGACCCGATCCTCACGGCCGGAAATCACTGTGCAGGCAATCTCCAGCCCTTGAATCCGATCGGTCAGGTCCGTACGCAAAAGATAATCCAAACCCGCTTCGAGTGGCTCGAGGTTGTCCTCCACCTGCCCCTCACTCACCATCCTCTCCTCGAATTCCCCACCCTGTTCAGGTTCCAGACACAGGCGGGCAAAGGCCCGTAGAATCCCATCCCGATCGCTCCGCAGACCGAGTCGCATCGCCCGCAGCACAGAGTCGGACGTTCCCGTCACGCCACCGAAGCCACCCATGCAGAGAGTCGGCGCAACCAGAATAAGATGATCCCATACACCAGGACGCCGAAGGACCGTCTCCATCGCCAACATGGCACCCAGCGACCACCCGATCAGGCAGCGCGACTCCTCATAGGGTCGCAGCCGCTCCAAATGTTCAGCAGGATCGGAATGCGGCCCGCCGCCCAACAAGGCCTCCCAACTGCTGTGCCCAATCCCCCAATGGTCGCCGAGCGCGAAGGCCAACGGTTCCATGACCCACGGCCCCGTCGCCCAGCCCGATACCGACACTCCGATCATATCCCCTCCACGTCCCGTTTGAGTACCCGCCCAATCACCTCTGCCGCCCGTTCCAGGTCTGACTCACTGTGATCCAGCGTGATCGAAAGTCGCAGCCTGGCCGTTCCTACAGGAACAGTGGGAGGCCGAATGGGCGGCGCCCAGATTCCATGACGCTCCAGCCCTTTCGAGACCATGACCGCCCTGCGATTCGAACCGAGCACGACCGGAATAATGGGGGAGCTCGGCTCCCCGGCAGGACAACCGTTCGCCCTGAGCGCTTTCGCGAACCAGTGCGCGCGGCGCATCAACTCCACCCCCATCGCCCCAGCCGCCTCCCGAATCAAGGCAATGGCCTCCCGCGCCGCTGCGACACAGACCGGCGACAGCCCCGTTGAATAGATCAAACTGCGCGCGTGATTGACCAAGTAATCTCGGGTTCGCCCGTCACAAGCCACGAATCCACCATAGCCACCCAATGCCTTACTCAGGGTGCCAACCCGCAAGGCAGCCTCAGGAGGAAGCCCAAGCGCCTCACATTGGCCACACCCGGTAGGACCCAAAACCCCCAGCGCATGCGCCTCATCCACGATCAACCCCGCCCCATGTCGCCTCGCCAACCCCTCGATCGCCCGCAGCGGCGCACAATCCCCGTCCATGCTGAACACGGCGTCGGTGACAATCAGATCCGCGCCGCCCGCGCATTCAAGGCGCCGTGCAAGATCCTCCCAATCCGCATGCCGGTATCGCTGGACTTTTGTCCCTGTAATACGCAGCCCATCAACCAGGCTCGCATGGTTCAAGCGATCGGCAAAGACACGCCCCCGACGCCCGGCGAGACTTGAAAGCAGACCGAGGTTCGTCAAATAACCGCTGCCGAACACCAACGCAGCCTCGGTCCGCATCCAGTCCGCCAGGTCTGCCTCCAACTCGGCGTGACACGCCAGATGACCGCATATCAAACGCGAGGCGGTCGCCCCACACCCCCATTGCCGAAGAGCCGCCATACCCGCCTCCACCAGACGCGGGTGCCGCGCCAGCCCCAAATAGTCGTTCGAGGCAAAATTCAGGACCCTTCGACCCGCCTCAAAAAAGGCTCCGCCGCTTCCCGGCACTACTCGTAATGACCGGAGCTGATCGGCCGCTTCCAACGCCCGGAGAGTGTCATCCATGCGTTGCATACGTCAGGTCCGATCGGTGGAAAGGGAACGTGCTTCTCTGAAGGCATCATACGCGGCTGGAAACGGTCCCAGCGCACGTTCGAAAATCCCGAGGGAAAACGCTATGGCCATTCCATAGTTGGTGATCGGCACCCCCGCACGCTTGCAACGATAGATCCGGCTCAACATCGCGCGACGATTGAGGACACAGCTCCCGCAGTGGACAATCAGGTGGTACGGACTCAGATCCTCTGGGAAATCATGCCCCTGTACATGCGTGAACTCGAGCCGCCCGCCGACATACTGTTGCAGCCATCGCGGAATCTTCACCCGCCCGATGTCATCTCCGATCGGATGATGGGAACAACCCTCGCCAACCAATACCCGGTCACCCGGCCTCAGCCGATCGATCGCTGTGGCCCCCCGGACCAACTCCACAAGATCCCCCTTGTCCCGTGCGAACAGAATCGAGAAGGAGGTCATGGGGATCTCGCGCGGGGTGTCCGCATCCACCTTGAGAAACGCCTGGGAATCCGTCACCACCAGCGCAGGCGGCCGCTTCAGCCGATCGAGCGCCTCACGCAATTCACGCTCCTTGACCACCATGCAATACCCATCGTTGTCCAGGATATCCCGAATGGACTGCACCTGAGGCAGAATCAATCGGCCCTTGGGCGCTTCCATGTCGATCGGCACCACCAGTACCACCAATTCACCGGCCGGAACAAGGTCGCCCAGCAGCGAAGGCGGGTTGAGATAGTCATCCGGAGTCACCTTGATAAGCGACTCGCGCAGTTCCAACATCCCTTTGCCCTGTGTGGCCGAGGCAAAGACCAGCGGCACCTGTTGCCTGAAGAGCACCTCGACCACATCCGCATCCGGCTGGATGAGATCGGTCTTGTTGAAGACCACTACAAAGGGCGTTTTGCGCTCCCGAAATTCCGCGAGGATCGCCTCTTCAAACTCGCCCCAACCGGCCGCATCAGCCACAAGGATTCCGACGTCGGTTCGCTCGAAAATGCGGCGGGTCCGAGCAACCCGCATCATTCCGAGGTCCCCAATGTCGTCCATTCCCGCCGTGTCAATGAAGAGCACCGGTCCGATCGGCAGCAGCTCCATCGGTTTCTCAACAGGATCGGTCGTCGTCCCCGCTACATCGGAGACCAACGAGACATCCTGCCGCGTGAGCGCATTCAGCAACGAGGACTTCCCGACATTGCGACGTCCGAAAATCCCGATGTGCAGTCTTAATCCCCTGGGTGCGGTCTTCATACCGGCAGGTTCTCCCGTTTTCCCATACCCGAAACAGCCACTGTACGTTCCCCCAAAACGATCTCGACCATAGACCCAAATCGGGTCCGTAGTCCCGTGCAACCTTGACGAGAACTCTCGGGATTGGCAAACGCCACACCCCTCCGCGGAGCGGTTTACAGGCTCGGCGACGACATGCTCAACCGGGAGTGTCGCGACCCGACCCGGGGGTGGCATCCCGCCCGGTTTCCTGCTGTGGCGATCCGAGCCGCATAACGGATTCCGGGGAGATCAAGGCCGTGAAACGGGAATCGTCGAGCCATCCCAACTCCAGCGCTATTTCACGGACACTCCTCCCGGATTCCCCCGCGATCCGAGCCAGTTCGGTCGCACGGTCATACCCCAACTCCCCGATCAAGCCAGTGACCACCGCCGTCGCATTCTCCAATTGCTCACGGCAACGCGCTTCATTCGCCTCGAGCCCCTCCACGCAAAACTCGGACAAACAACGACACGCGTTCGAAAGGATCAACAACATCTCCAGCAGACTGTCAGCCACCAGCGGCAGGAACGGATTGAGCTCAAGACTGCCGCATGAGCAGGCGAATACAATCCCGGCATCCAGGCCGACCACGCGCATCCCGGCCTGGACCGCCGCCTCCGCAATCACAGGATTGACCTTACCAGCCATGATCGAAGAGCCGGCCTGCCGCGGCGGCAATGTCAACTCCCCGAATCCGGCATCCGGTCCTGACCCCAACAGCCGGAGATCCGTACCAATCTTGATCAGATTGGAGGCAAGCGTCTTCAAGATCCCGCTCACCTCCACAAAGAGATCCGCATTCTGGGTCACATCGACCAGGTTCTCCGCACGCGCCAGTCCCAACCCCGTCGCCGCACGCAACTGCTCGACCACCTGGAAAATATAGGCCCGCGGCGCCCCGAGCCCCGTCCCGATCGCCGTGCCGCCGAGATTCACCAGCCGTAAACGTTCGACACATTTGTATACCCGCCACCGGTCCCTGGCCAGGCAATCGGCGTAGGCCCCCATCTCCCGTCCCAGAGTGATCAAGGCCGCATCCTGATACTGCGTACGCCCCACCTTCACAATATGGGCGAAGGCACGCTCCTTGACCTGAAATGCCTCCACCAACCGAACGACCGCCCCCTCTAACTCCGCAAGCTGCCGGATCGCCGCCACTTTCACCGCCGTCGGATAGGTGTCGTTGGTCGATTGATGCAGATTGAGGTCTTCCACCGGATGAACGCAATCGTAACACCCCAACGGCCGCCCCAACCGCTGCAGTGCGCGGTTGGCCAGTACCTCGTTCACGTTCATGTTGGTCGATGTCCCCGCCCCGCCCTGCAAGGCGTCCACAACCACATGCTCGTCCAGCAGCCCCTCCATCATCTCGATACAGGCTGCCTCAATCGCCTCAAATTTTTCGTCCGACCAGTGGCCCAGGATGTGGTTGGTCCGTGCACACGCGCACTTGACCGCCCCGTAGGCATGAACCAGCTGCGGACATACCGGACGGCGCGCAAGCGGAAAGTTGATCAGCGCCCGAGCGGTGTGAATCCCATACAAGGCATCCCGCGGGACCGGCAGCGTACCGAGCAGGTCGTGTTCCATCCGATGATCCATGGCTCGCCCCCCTTCGCGCATCTCCAAAGTTCCACCTCCCTCCCTCCGATGTTATGGACGCACAGTTCCGTGCGTCCCGCGACCTCCGAATCCCAACGAAAGAAGAAAGGGCCGGACGCCCTCCGCAGGATTTCCCCGAGATGATGCGTCCAGCCCTATTGAGCCCGGCCCTGCCGGTCGACACGCCGATCCGACCCCAGCCCGCGCGCGGTTCTTTGTCCGCACGGAGTCCGGGCCGAGGTCCCTTCGCGATGGTCCAGAGGATGATTACATCTTGGACCGCTTGAAGTAGTGGGTATGCAACAGCTGATGCGACTTTTCGCTGAGCGGTTTACCCAAGTATTTCTCGTACAAATCGATGATGTACGGATTTTCGTGCGACTTGCGCAGGGTCTTTCCGGCATCCTCCTGGTAGATCGCCTGGGCACGCTTTTTGAGCGTCTCGACATGACCGTGATGATACGGTTGACCGCCTCCGCCCAAGCAGCCGCCGGGACAGGCCATCACCTCGATGGCATGGAACTCCATCTCCCCGTGGCGGACCATTTCCAGGAGCTTACGCGCGTTGCCGAGGGTGTGCGCGATACCGACCTTCAGTTCCAGATCGCCGACCGGGATCGTCGCCGTCCGGATCCCCTCCATGCCACGGACCTCTGTGAAATCGACACGCTCCAGCGGAGCACCGGTGTGAAGCTCCAAGGCCGTTCTCAACGCAGCCTCCAACACACCGCCCGTCACGCCGAAGATCGGCGCCGCTCCGGTCGATTCGCCGAGAGGATCATCAAAATCCTCTTCGGGCAGGTCGACGAAATCGATGTTCATCTGCTTGATCAATCGCGCCAGCTCACGGGTCGTGATCGAGAAGTCGACATCCGGATTACCGTTCACCTTGAACTCCGGACGCGAGCACTCGTACTTCTTCGCGAGACACGGCATCACGGAGACCACCACCATCTTCTCACGCGGCACGCCGATCAGTTCGGCGAAGTAGGATTTGGCAATCGCGCCGAACATTTGCTGCGGACTCTTCGCCGTCGAAGGGACGTCGAGCAGGTCCGGGAAGTTGTGCTCGAAGAACTTCACCCAACCGGGACAGCATGAGGTCATGATCGGCATCTTGACCGACTTGTCCCCACCCAAAAACCGGGTCAGACGGTCGAGGAACTCAGAGCCCTCCTCCATGATCGTGAGGTCCGCCCCGAAATCGGTGTCAAAGACATAGTCAAAACCCATCGTGCGCAACGCCGCGACCATCTTACCGGTCACACTCGTTCCCGCAGGATAGCCGAATTCCTCGCCCAGTGCGGCGCGAACCGCCGGGGCGGTCTGTACCAGCACAATCTTCTCAGGATCCGCGATCGCCTCGACCACATCCCATGTATAGTCTCGCTCGACCAAGGCGCCGACCGGGCAGACCGCAACACATTGCCCGCAGTTGGTGCAGACCGAATCCTCCAGATTCATCTCAAACGCCGGTGCCACCACCGCGTTGAATCCTCGGTTCACAGCGGACAACACACCGCAGGTCTGGACCTCATTGCACATCGTCTCACAGCGGCGACACATGATGCATTTGTCCATATCGCGAATGATCGATGGGCTGGTGTCACGCCGGTAACGGGACATCTCGCCACTGAACCTCACCTCTCTGAGGCCAAACCGCTCAGCGAGATCCTGTAACTCGCACTCACCGCTCTTCGCACAGGAGAGACAGTCCTTCGGATGGTCCGAAAGGAGCAGCTCCAAAACCGTTTTACGCGCCTGCAGCACTCGGATGGTGTTGGTCTTGACCACCATTCCATCCTGCACCGGCGTCGCACAGGAAGGGGCCAGGTTGCGCCGGCCATCGACCTCCACAACGCAAATCCGGCAGGAAGCCGCGCGATTGAGGACCTTCATCTCCCCGAGGTTGAGGTGACAGAGGGTCGGGATACTGACGTCCAGAGTATTGGCCGCATCGAGGATCGTCGCACCCTCCGGTACCTGGGTCGTCTTGCCGTCTATGGTAATTGTCAACATGGACATGGATTACAGCCCCTTTCTTACTGCTTGAGCACGGCGTCGAAACGACATTTTTCAAAGCAGGCCCCACACTTGATGCACTTCGTCTGATCAATGACGTGGGGTTCTTTCTTGTTTCCGGAAATCGCGTCGGCAGGACATGCTCGTGCGCACATCGTGCAACCGACACATTTGTCGTAGTCGATCGTGAACTGAAGCAGCGATCGGCAGACACCCGCCGGACATTTGTGGTCGATGACATGCGCACGATATTCGTCCTCAAAGACGCGCATCGTGGAGAGGACCGGGTTCGGCATCGTCTGGCCAAGGCCACAGAGCGCCGTGTCCTTGATCGCATTGGACAAGCTCTTGAGCGTGTCCATATCCTCCATCGTCGCCTTGCCCAGCGTCGTCTTCTCCAGGATTTCGTAAAGCCGCTTAGAGCCGATTCGACAAGGCGTGCACTTCCCGCATGTCTCGTCCATCGTGAAGTCGAGGAAAAACTTGGCGATGGAGACCATGCAGTCGTCCTCGTCCATCACGATCATCCCGCCGGATCCCATCATCGACCCGCGCTGGATCAGGGAATCGTAGTCGATCGCCACATCCAAGTCCTTGTATGTAAGCGCGCCGCCCGAAGGACCTCCGGTCTGCACCGCCTTGAAGGCCTTGCCACCGACGATTCCACCGCCGATGTCGTAAATCACCTCGCGCAGCGTCGTCCCCATGGGGACCTCGATCAGCCCTGTGTTGCGGATCTTGCCAGCCAGTGCAAAGACCTTCGTGCCCTTCGATTTCTCTGTGCCGATCGTGTTGAACCATTCCGCACCCTTGACGATGATCGCCGGAATGTTGGCAAAGGTCTCGACGTTGTTGACCACTGTGGGCTTTCCCCAATAGCCGGACTGGGCCGGGAACGGTGGCTTCACTGTGGGCTCACCGCGTTTGCCCTCCATCGAATGGATCAAAGCGGTCTCTTCACCACAGACAAAAGCGCCGGCGCCATACTTCAGCTCAATGTCGAAATCGAATCCGCTTCCAAACAGGTCCTTACCAAGAAACCCGATCGCACGGGCGTCCTCGATCGCCTTCAGCAGACGCTGAATCGCCAGCGGGTACTCCGCACGAATGTAGACCGTGCCGATCGTCGCACCAATCGCGTATCCAGCAATCGCCATCGCTTCGACGACCGAATGCGGATCACCCTCCAAGACCGCGCGGTCCATGAAGGCACCCGGATCGCCCTCGTCCGCGTTGCAGACGATGTACTTCTGGTCAGAATCATACCGCCGCGCGAAGGACCATTTCACACCGGTCGGGAATCCACCACCCCCACGCCCACGCAAACCTGAGATCGTGACGACCTCAATCACCTTCTCCGGTGTCATCTCCGTCAAACACTTCGCGAGGCCCTCATACCCGCCGACCCCAATGTAATCCCGGATGTTCTCGGGATCGATGAAGCCCGAATTCCTCGTTGCTATACGCAGCTGCTGTGCCATGGAAAATCTCCTTCGGGTTAGAGGACCACCCGCTCGTAATTGGGCGTGATCACACCGTCCACCAACTCGCCGGCCACGATGTATTGCTGGACGATCTGATGCGCCTTCGCCTCATCGACGTGACCGAACACAACCGGCTGCTGCCCAGGCAGGGTCACTTCCACCGTTGGTTCCGAGTGGCAGTAAGTCATGCACCCGCTCTGCAGGAAGACCACATTCTCCAACCCCTGCTGTTTCACCTCTTCCTTCAAGGCCTCGAGCGCGATCAGGCCGCCAGCGGCAATGCCGCAGGTCGCCAGCGAGACATTGACGACGACCTTCCCCTGGACCGCCAGCTCCCGCTCCGTCAGGACCTCCTGCCGCAACGCCTTGAGTTCATCGTATGAAGATATGCGACTCATATGCGGTTCCCCCTTAATACTCAGCCAGAATCGACTTCACCTGGTCAGGCGTTACGTGCGGATAGACCTTCGTTCCCACCGTCAAGACCGGTGCCAAGGCACAAGCGCCGATGCACCGGACACAGTCGATCGAGAACTTGCCGTCCATCGTCACCTCTCCTACCCCGATCCCAAGCTCCTGCTTGAAGGAATCCAAAACGTTCTCCGCGCCCTTCACGAAACATGCCGTTCCCAAACAGATCGAGATCGGGAATTTCCCCTTGGGCACCATCGTGAAGAAGGTGTAAAAGCTCACCACGCCATACACCTTGGCCAGAGATTCATCCATCTCCTGGGCAACAAACTCCTGAACCTCCTTCGGGAGGTAACCGAAAATACTCTGCGCCTTGTGGAGGACCGATACCAAGTGCCCCTCTTTCTGAGGCAGCCCATCGATGAATGCCTTGAGCTTTCGGTATAGGGTCTCCGGCAAAGTCGCACGTTTTGGAAGGGCTATATCACCCGTACGTGTGCAAGTTGACGTCTGCATGCTGTTCGTCCCATGTGTTTGATGTGCCTAGACTTGCGCCTAAAGGCAAAAAAATGACCCGGCGTTGAATTCCAGGTGCTGATTCGACGTACATCCCTGTGCGCCGCTCCCTCCGCACCGGCCCTGTGGCCATGTGCGGCCTCCGAAGATACCCGGACGGGCCGCCTCGGATTGCCCCAACACCTCGATCCCGAACCCCCAAGCCTAAACGGGCCATTCGGCCCCGGATGCCCATTCGATCCGACCCCACACATGCCACCGGTGCGGTCGATTCGATTTCTTTATCACTAGAACAGATATATTGATAAGGGACCAAGATGGTCCTTTTATTCGTGCCCGGTGCTTTCTCAAGCGATGACGCCCACTGATCCGCGGCTCCATCAAGGTACACCCTCTGGGGTTCACACCTTGGCCGCCGCCCTGATTGAGGGTTCATTACCCCTTGCACCATATAGCGGACCCCTGTTGCACGAAATCTCATCCGTCCCTGGGAAATGGACCCCAGGCCTCTTAGCCTCCGCTACAATGGAGTCCGTAGTCCGATTTTCCAATCGAATTCGTATTTTTTTTAACGAAGTCCCTTTTCAACGCGCGGATGGAGCGTGCACCAGCTGCGTTGCGGATTCTTGGGCAACGCCTAAGCCTGGGCAAGCGGCCGTCCGAAATGGTGTCCGCTTTGCCAACCAAGCTTTCCCATCCGGATCCGGAGAGCCTCCCGCAGAGGGCGCGGTGGCGTTTTCGAGCTGGCCATGGGGTGGGTAGGGTCAATGCTCTAACCCTACCCTACAGAACAGGAATCGATACCGATACCGATTCCGATCCCGATTTCGATTTCGATTTCGATTTCGATTTCGTCGATTTCGTCGATTCCCTCGATCCCGATTCCGATCCCGATTCCGATCCCGATTCCGATCCCGATTCCGATCCCGATTCCGATCCC
>CALLYA010000260.1 GCA_937875495.1 uncultured Verrucomicrobiota bacterium | reverse complement strand
TTGTGGGGGCGTGAACGTTTGGGCACGCATATTCCAGGCCGAACCCGTGGTCCATCGATCCCGATTCCGATACCGACCCCGACCCCGATTTTTTTGGACGCTTGCCGTACACGTACACGTACACGTACACGTACTCGTACTCGCCCCTCGCCCCCGCGAACCCGGTTCCCGCGAGCGATCCAGTTCCATTCGTATCCTCGTGTACGGGAACGTGTACCGCTTCGCTGTGTACGCGTACGTTTCTGGGGCCGAACTGCTGGACCGAAGGCCGCTGAGCGTTTGTGGGGGCGTGAACGTTTGGGCACGCATATTCCAGGCCGAACCCGTGGTCCATTGATCCCGATTCCGACCCCGACCCCGATTTTTTTTGGACCTTTGTCTTCCCCGTACTCGCACTCCTACCTTCCCCCGCAGAGGGCGCCAAGGGATGGCAGAACGCGTTCGTACCTGACCTCAGCCGAAATAAGGCTGCAGGACATTGCGTGAGACGCGGATCGCCTTCTTCCGTCCCTCAAGCGAATCACCAAACGTCCCGTCCTCCACCTCGATGCATATCGGGCCGTCGTAGTTCGTCTCCATCAACTCACCCATGTATCGGCCCCAGTCGATCTCGCCATAGCCCGGGATCCGCGGCTGATGCCACTCCAGCGGACACGCAAACACGCCGACCTGGTCCAGACGCTCAGGATAGATCTTCACATCCTTCGCATGCAGATGAAAAAACTTGTCCTGGAACTCGATCAGCGGACTGCAAGGGTCCATCATCTGCAAGGCAAAATGCGACGGGTCATAGTTCAATCCGAACGAATCCGAGGGGATGTCCGAGAACATCCGCCGCCAGATCGCCGGCGAAGTCGCAAGGTTCTTCCCGCCCGGCCACTCGTCCTTCGTGAAGAACATCGGGCAGTTCTCGATCCCCACCCGCACGCCGTGATCCTCGGCGAACCGAATCAATGGCCGCCAGACCTCCAGGAACCGCGGCCAGTTGTCATCCACGCTCTTCGTCCAGTCCCGGCCGATGAAGGTGTTGACCGTGTTGATCCCGAGCATACCGGATGCCACGATCACCCTGCGCAATTGCTCATCAGCAACCTGGGCGACCTCCGGATCGGGATCCAACGGGTTCGGATAGTAGCCGAGGCCGCTGATCGCCACACCGTACTTCTCGCTCAGCGCCAGCACGTCCTCGGCCTGAGCCTTGCTAAAATCCGTGACATCGATGTGCGTCACACCGGCGAACTTGCGCTCAGCCTTGCCGACCGGCCAGCACATCACCTCCACACAACCAAACCCCTCATCGCGCGCAAAACTCAAAACCTCTTCCAGACTCAATTCAGGCAAAATGGCGGAAACAAATCCCAGTTGCATGATACCCTCCCATTTTTGGATTGCATTCAAAGGAGCCAAACGCCTTATCGTTACCAGATTTCACTGCACCTTGGCCAAGGAAATCCCCCCCCACTTTATAGTTCACGCCGCTAAGTCCATGACCTCCTGCTGCAGACCCAGAGAAAAAAGATGATGAAATCGACTGCGATCCACCGACTTATTGCCCTCTGCCTCTTCAGTCCCATCATCGGCGGAATCGCCGCCGGCGCCGACTATCAAGGGACCAAGACCGATTACGAGCGCAGCGCAGCCCTGGGTCGGAGCTTTGCCGACAAAGTCTTTAAAGACCGGATCACGTCGCACTGGCTCGAGGATCAGCCACGGTTTTGGTATCGCAACGATGTGCGCGGCAAAAAGGAGTTCATCCTCGTCGATGCCGAGGCCGGCATACGCCAACCCGCGTTCGATCACCAGCGCCTGGCCACCCAACTCACCGCCGCCACCGGCGAGACGTTCCAGGCGGATGCCCTGCCGTTTGACCGAGTCGCCTTCCTCACGGAGCCGGACCGTATCCGCTTCCGCATCGAAGACGCTGACTGGACCTGTGATCTGGAATCGTATGAATGTACCCGCGTCGAATCACCAGCTGAAACCCAGCCCTCTGCCAACAGCCGCGGCGACCGGCCGGAGCGCCGCGGCCGACGCGGCGGAGGCGGCTCTACCCAGGACTACCTGTCGCCGGACCGCGCCTACATCGCATTCATCCGCGAGCATAACGTTTTCGCACGCGAGACCGGCGATGGGACCGTCCTGCAACTGAGCCAGGACGGCGTCGAGGGCGACGCATACTCGGGTCCCATCCTGTGGTCGCCCGACTCCCAAAAGCTCGCCGTTTTTAAGGTCAAGGCGGGCGAGGAACGACTGGTTCACTACATCGATGCCGCCCCGGACGATCAGCTGCAGCCCAAGCACTTCACCCGCGTTTACCCGAAACCGGGGGACGTGATCGAAACGCGGACCCCATGCGTCTTCACCGTCGGTTGGTACTCCAAACGCATGGCTGCCGACACGGCCCAGTTCCCCAACCCGTTCAATGTGCGCGAGCTGCGATGGCGCGACGACGGCTCCGCCGTGGTCTTTGAAGCGATCGAGCGCGGATTCGGATACCACCGCGTCCTGGAATTGAGCGCGGATTCGGGCCTGACCCGAGTGGTCATCAACGAGGAGAGCGATACCTTCGTGGACGCCTACCACAAGGGGTTCCGCCACGACCTCGACGATGGCGCCGAGATCGTCTGGGCGAGCGAACGCGACGGCTGGAACCATCTCTATCTCTACGACGGCAGGACCGGAAAGGTCATTAACCAGGTGACCCAGGGGCCATGGGTGTTTAGAGGTGTCGAATCGGTCGATGAGAAAAAGCGCCAGGTCTGGTTCCGCGCTTGCGGGCGCGAGCCGGGCCAAGACCCCTACTTCATCCATTACTACCGGATCAACCTCGACGGCACCGACATCGTCCGCCTCACCGAAGGGGGCGGCACCCACAGCGTTCAGTTCTCGCCAGACCGCCGATTCCTGATCGATTCTTACAGCCGGGTCGACCTGGCACCGGTCCATACCCTGCGTAGAAGTTGCGACGGTAGCCTCGTCTGCCACCTGGAGACGGCCGATATCACCGATCTGCAGGCGGCCGGCTGGAAAGCGCCCGAGCCCTTCACAGCCAAAGACCGGGACGGCGGGTTCGATATCTACGGACTCATCTTCCGTCCGCTGGAGATGGATCCGAATAAGGTCTATCCCGTAATCGAACAAATCTACGCCGGTCCGCAGGACTCCTTCGTGCCCAAGGCGTTTCAACCGTTTTTCCGCATGCAGGCATTAGCGGAATTGGGATTCATCGTCGTCAAGATCGACGGCAAAGGCACCTCCAACCGCAGCCGCGCCTTTCACCATTTCTGCTACAAGAATCTGGCCGACGCAGGGATCCCCGACCGGATCGCCTGGATGGAGGCGGCCGCCGCGAAATACCCGGAGATGGATCTCGAACGGGTGGGCGTTTACGGCGGCTCGGCGGGTGGCCAGAGCGCCCTGGGCGCACTGCTGCAGGCGCCTGAGTTCTACAAGGTCGCCGTCGCCGATTGCGGCTGTCACGACAATCGGATGGATAAGATCTGGTGGAACGAGCTCTGGATGGACTGGCCGGTCGGCCCGCACTACGCCGAACAGTCGAACGTCACCATGGCACATCGCCTGCAAGGCAAGTTGTTTTTGACGGTCGGTGAGTTGGATACCAACGTGGATCCTGCATCCACGATGCAGGTCGTCGATGCCCTGATCAAGGCGGACAAGGACTTCGATCTCTTGATCGTGCCCGGGGCCAACCACGGCATCGGCGAATCACCTTACGCGGATCGTAGGCGATCCGACTTCTTCGTTCGGCATCTGCTGGAGGTCGAGCCGAGGCAATGAGCCTGAACCGATTGCAGGCCGCTGCACCAACAGCCCCTGGATCCGTTACGGAATCGATCACGCTGGATGCAAGTTCTGAGGCATGCGCAGAGAGGCGGCGAGAAGATGAGCAATAGGGGGCATGGGCGCGAGGTCGAAAACCAGCCCTATCGAAGGACCACCCGGCGGGTCTCGTTTCCCGCCGGCGACGGGCGGACCCTGGCCGGCAATCTGGATCTGCCCACCGAGGGTGCACACGCGTTTCTGGTGTTCGCACACTGCTTCACCTGTACCAAGGATTTCCCGGCTGCCGCCCGCATCGGCCGCGGCTTGGCCGAGTCCGGATACGGTGTCCTGCGCTTCGATTTCGCCGGACTCGGATCGAGCGAAGGCGATTTCTCCGAGACCAATTTTTCCTCCAACTTGGAGGACATGCGCGGCGCCGCTGCTTTTCTGCGGGAACAGTACGCAGCACCCGCGGTCATGATCGGACATAGCCTCGGCGGCCTCGCGGCACTGGCCGTCGGCGAGGAATTGCCCGAGGTCAGAGGGGTGGTCACCATCGCCACGCCGTCCGACCTTTCCCATCTGCGCCATGTCATGGGTGAGGCGGCCGTCCTGGCCGAAAAGACAGGACAGGGCAACCTGCTCGTCGGGGGAAGGGAATACCTGATCAAGCGCCAATTCTTCGACGACCTCGACCGCCATCGCAAGGCGGGGACCGCCGGTGAGGTCGGGAAAGACCTGCTTGTGATCCACCCGGAGGTCGACGACATGGTGGGACCGGAGCACGCAGAGGCCATCTACGCATCCGGTCGCGGCCGTAGGGAACTCATGGAGCTGGCAGGCGCCGATCACCTCCTCAGTCGTCCGGAATTCACCCGTTCCGCTGTGGAAGCCATTCGCGATTGGATCCAACGGCTCACGCCTGAGGGTTAGCCACCGATTGCCGCTGGAAAGTTCAACCCCGCCCCACCGGGGCGGATTGAACCAGGGCGGCGTATGCGGTATCGGCATCCGGCGCTGCGATCATGCGCCGGCGCTTCTCCTCGCTCCCCAAACTGTTCATGGCCCATGCCACGAACTGTAGATACGGATCCACACCCCGGACCGGTGTCAGAACCAATAAAATGATGTGCGCCGGTTTGCGGTCTGCCGAGGCGAAGTCGACTCCCTGAGGTTTGATGCCGATCGCACACACCAATCGATCCACGCTGTCAGTGCGTCCGTGCGGCAGTGCAATGCCGGCTTCCATCCCGGTCGACAACTGCTCCTCACGGGCCATGATCGATGCGAACGCGCGCTCCGGATCCTCAAGCCGGTTCTGCTCCACGAGCACGTCGATCAGTTCGCGGATCACCCCCTCTTTCGTGTCGCTGACCAGTGGGGTCCGGATGAGGTCGCGCTCGACATAGGTCTCAGGCGAGGCGGAGGCTGGTCTCAAAGGTGGCTCGGCCGGGGCGGGGGGGATCGTGACCGGCTCGGTGAAGACACGCAGGATCTCCCGCGCGTTCTTTGCCGTCAGCACCCTCTCCCGCCCTGCTGTGTTGAGGATCTGGCTGATGGCCGACATGAGCTGGAGGTGCGGGCATGGCCGGTCCTCAGGCGAGAGCGTGAGCACGAAGATGCGCGAAGGCTCTCCGTCAAGCGCGTCAAAATCCACACCGTCAGGCTTGAGCCCAACCGCACAGACCAATTTGTCGACCGCGTTGGTACGGGCATGCGGAATCGCTACCCCGAATTGAAGCCCCGTCGAGAGACTCTCCTCACGCTCCATCACCGCAGCCTTCGCCTGTATCAGATCCTTGAGCTTTCCTGCATCCGCCAGAAGCTGCAGCATCTCATCAATAACCTCCGGCTTGGAACCCGACCGCAGCGCCGGCTGGATGCAGGCGGAATCGAGGTACTCGAGGATATCGAAACCGTTTTGGGGAATCGGAGTCGCCTGCTGGATTCGAGTCTGGATGCTCGTCGCATCCAGCGGCTTTCGAAGTCCCCGCAAGGTGTGCTCCAACGCCGCCAACGATTCATACATGACGGCATTGACCAGTGGAACCTCACGCTTCGGACAGTAAAAGACCAGCTTGGTCCGGTCCCGCCGGAAATCGATCACTGTGTCGTCCTTGCGAAACTGGAAGAGGTGGTGGTTGCGGTCGATCAGATGCGTAAAGAAACCCTCGTTCTCCAGGAGACGATTCAGCTTGCCCACGAAAAACTCGGCCATTTCGATCGTTGGGAAGTCGAACTCGAGGTCCTGAATATTGGCATCCCTCGGCACCTCCCTGCGGGTGCCCGGAACCGGATTTCGGAAGAGCAGAACCAACAGCGGGGGCGCGATGACCGTGTTGATGATCACCATCACAATGACCGCGGCCAGAATCTCGGGACTCAAAAACCCGCGGGATAGACTGACCCCGGCAATGATCAGAGCGACCTCGCATCGGGGCGCCATGCCGAACCCGATCCGTGCCGCCCCGCGGAGGGTAAACCCGGCCAGCATCGATGGCAGTCCGCACCCCAGGAGCTTTGCCAGCATCGCCAGAAACGCGTAGACCAGACCGAAGACCAGCACCCGCCAGTCAGTCAACGCCATCAGGTTGACCTGCATGCCGGTCACGCAGAAAAAGACAGGAACCAGCAAGGCATACACCGCCGAGAGCTTCTCGCGAATCATGTGCGAGATGTCCGACTGGCTGAGAGAGAGCCCCATCACATAGGCCCCGACGATCATCGCCAGGCCGGCCTCCTCAAAGAGTCCAGCCAGGATCAGCGCAAGCCCGAGTGCCATGATCGCGATCGTGGTCCGATCGCGAAAAAGCTTCAGCATGAAACTGATCTTCCTGGATGCAATCAGACCAATGGTCGTGGCCGCCAGCCAGACCCCAATGGCCTTGGCCGCGATCAGCCCGATCTGACCCCAGTCGATCGAGCCACCCACTTGCGAAGCGGCGATGTAACTCGTCACCAGGGCCAGAAGAATGATCCCCAAGACATCGTCGAAGACCGCCGCAGACAGAATCGTGACCCCTTCCGGAGAATCCAGCTTCCGGCGCTCGGATAAGATCCTCGCAGTGATCCCGACCGATGTGGCGGTTGTGATCGTACCGAGCATCAGGCACGCAGGCGCAAAAAAGCCTAGACGCGTGCCAAAGAGCATCTCGGAAAAGAGCACCACGCTCCCGGCACCAAATGCAAAAGAGACGACCAGTCCACCCATGCCGGCCAGCCCGCCGGCAAGCGAATACCGCAGCAGTGTCTTGAGGTCGGTCTCGAGCCCGATCGTAAAGAGCAATACGATCGAGGCGACGGAGGCCAGCCCATAGAGCTCCGGACTGATCGGACCGAGTCCCGCCTCGAGACGAAACAGCCCAAGGGTGGATCCGAGCGCATACGGCCCAATCAACGCGCCGGCCACCAGCTCGCCGAGGGCGCCCGGCAGACGAACCTTTTCAAATGCGATGTTGGCGATCTTGGCGCAGAAAAGAATGAGACCCAGCTGAATGGCCAGAATCATCATCTTATGGGTCATTGACCCATGCCCAGCGGATGAGCCGGCCTGAGCGGCAATCACCGGGACATTGATCATTAGACCGATAGCCAGGCCCACTGCGACGCGGACGAGCGACCGAAGGGTGGGTACCGGAGAGCCCGGCAACAAAACGCGACCTATCGACGACATGATCATGGAACAATCCGAAATGGCGAATTCAAAGATTCAAGTGAAGTTAAGGACAGTATGAACCTGGATTGAGGAATCTGCAAAAAACGGAACCAAATGAACTCAACAGGAACAGACGGAACAGAGCCTCGTCTCGTCATCGTCATCAACATCACAGATCCACGATCCCCTCAACACTTCCCCATTCAGGCCCGCCACCCACCGGGCCAAGGGCAATCTTCTCACCGGAAGCCCGAACCACCGGTTGGAGCTTCGGCAGGCTGACGTAGAACTTGCTTCCCAAGCCCGCCTGCGACTCCACCCACATCCGGCCCCTGTGCCGAGCGACAATGGTCTGAACAATGGGCAATCCCAGCCCTTCCCCCTGAACCTGCTCCGGGGCGAGCCTGTGAAAGAGCTCAAAAATTTCTGACTGAAGACTCTGCGGAATCCCAACGCCATTGTCCTCAACACAGTATATACAGTTTCCGCGATCCATCCACCCGGCGATACGAATCCGGCACGGACGCTCTCGGGAACGATATTTGATGGCATTCCCCAGAAGATTGAGAAAGAGCTGAACAATCTGATCGTAATCCCCCTGGCATTTCGGGAGCCGCTCAACCGTGATATCGGTTTGGTTTTCGATAATGACGAATTGAAGGATCTGCTGCACATCCTCCAATACAGCATTGAGATCAACCTCGGTCCATTTGAGCTCGATTTGTCCGATTCGGTAATACTGCAGGATCCCGGCCAGCAACCGCTCAATATGACCAGAACTGGTTTCGATGAAATGGAGCGCCTCCGGAAGCTCCTCGGCCAGGATGATTGTCAGTTCGTCCAGCCGATCCGTCACAACCTGTGCGGTCTTCATGATGCTCTGGATCTTTTCAATGGATAGCATCAACTCGTGACTGAACCCCTGAATATTGACCAAAGGAGATCGTAGGTCGTGCGAGGCAATATAAGTGATTTGAGCCTGCTCCCGATTCTTGCGCTCCAGCTCCAGCAGCAGTCTTTGCCGCTCCTGCTCCGCCTTCTTTCGATCGGAAATATCCCAAAAAATGCCGAGAATCCCCGTGATGTAACCGAAATCGTCTTTGAGAGGCGTCTTGACCGTTTGGACCCAGTATTCATGACGGTTTGTGATATACGGCTCTTCCGTGGAAATTGTTTCGCCCGTCTCCAAGACACGCTGGTCATCCTTGCGATACCTGTCCGCCAGTAGTCGAGGAAAGAAATCGTAATCCGACTTGCCCGGGAGATTGAAAATGTCGACATCAATATCAGCCAGGAAATTTTGATTGCATGAAATGAACCTTAAATCCCTGTCTTTGACAAAAATCTTCTGAGGGATGTTCTCCACCAGCAATCGATATTTTGCTTCGCTTTGACGCACCGCGGCAATCGCCCATCGCAAATCCGTGATGTCCGATGCAATATGGAGTTTCACCCAATTCCCATTGGTCCATCGGATCGGTTTGTCGATACAACGAAACCACTTTTTCGTCTCCAGATTCTCATGCTCCCAGGATATCGCACGAGGCATATCCCCAGCAAATACCCGTGGGATGGTACAAAAACTACACGGCGCGTCCACGCCAAAGAGTACCTTGTGGCATTTGCGTCCACGCCAGTCGGAACCGCACACCTTCTGTAGCGATGGATTGATATACAGGAGTTCGTAGCTGTTCGGATCCGCAACGTAAATGTTGTCTTCAATGCCATCAAAGAGAGTCAAAAGCTGGGATCGCTGATGTTCGAGTTCCTCCTCCAGTGCCTTTCGTTCCGAGATGTCCTCTACAATCGTGACCGAATGGACCGGCTTGCCCGCGGGATCAAAAAGGAATGCAACGGTCAGATTCACCCAAACGACATGTCCTGACTTGTGTATGTATCGCTTTTGCACATTGTAGTTTGGAATTTTCCGGTCAAGCAACCCCCGAAAAAGCTCCTCGTCGATCAGGCGATCCCTGGGGTGAGTGAGATCATCGATAGGCTTGTTCAGAAGTTCCACGGAAGAATACCCGAGGATGTGACAGAACCTCTGATTGAAGCGGGTCAGAATACCTTCAGGAGTGATCTGAACAATGCCAACCGCGGCCTGATCAAAGGCGAGCTTGTAGCGCTGGCGACTCTCAAAGAGCTTGCGCGCCATCAGCGTGCGGTCTTTTTGCCATTCCAATTCTCTGCAATAGGCATCAAGAATGAACGTCCTATGGTAAATAATGACCCCGCAACCGGCAATCAGAATAAAGCATACCCCTATCAAGACGGACTCCATTGCCTCGCGCCGCTGCTCTCGGATTTCGATCTGCAATGGAACTGAGGTGACGACGAACCACGGTGCGCCGGGAATCGATACAGCCGCTCCACGAACAGGCAATCCCACCGCGTTCCGCCCATAAATATGGAATGAACCGGATTCGTTCATTACATGCTCCCGGAACGGCGCGATCGGCAGGTCCGGATGCGATGGGAATAGTGTCCAGTCCGAACCCCAATAGACAAGCCGGCCTCCCGATAGCTCCACCAGCCAGGAACGACTGAATTCCTCAAAATGCTCAGACTCGACCAGCAATGGATCGAGCTGATTGATCGGATTGATGGTCAGAAGAAGCGCCCCGCGGGCTGGGCTCGTTTCTGAAGGCGAGTCTTTGGAGACAAGCGGTATCGCCAAGCAGAGCAAGGTGCTCGGACTGTCGATTCCCGTAGGTAATGAGAAAAGGTCCACCTCAACTTGCTCGATCCCCTCGGCCAGGCCGGAGGGGATGATCGGCAGGCGCTCCTTGAAGAGGGAACTGCTGGAGTATAGGACATTTCCGTCCTCATGGACCAGCAGGACATCCTCATAATCGTAGAAATAGCGTAACGATTGGAGCCATTTTTGTAGTTCCCACCGGGCCTCCGGCACGATCGAATCGTCCACCCAATCGACCAACCCCTCGACCACCGTCTCGTTGGCCAGGATCGAGAGCCCGTCCCGCAAACGCTCCTTCCGCCACTGGATCAACTGCTCGGCCTTGAGCTCAGTCGTCAGTTCAAGGCGGTTGTTGAGGTCCTCCAGGAAATCCCGCCGCTCCTTCAAGATCCACCCGTGCACCACAATCCCGATCGCCAGCGCAAACAGCAAAAGCCCCGTGATCAACGGAACGAGCGAAGGTCCTGCCGGCCCATTCCTGGGGGGCACGGGCCCGGCTTGGCCCTGTTTACGATGGCGAAACCTGTACATAGAGATAGCGGCGGTTCGGTGTTATCTGGTTCGAAAATTGGTATGTACCCGTGCCCATCCAGCTTTGGATTGCGAAGAGGTAGGCCAATGCAGCCCAAGTTGTACCTGTTCCTGGGGTGCAGTGAAATCCTCGAATATA
This sequence comes from uncultured Verrucomicrobiota bacterium, assembly GCA_937875495.1. Classification (GTDB taxonomy): domain Bacteria; phylum Verrucomicrobiota; class CALLYA01; order CALLYA01; family CALLYA01; genus CALLYA01. The sequence goes on along the minus strand of CALLYA010000260.1, from coordinate 3,476 downwards.
GTGTCACCCGTGAAACATGGGGGGCGGCTCAGTGGCACCCAGCCATACCAACTTCTCCGTGAATGTGATCTTATTGCAAAGAGTGGGTTGAGTGCAACCCAAAATCATCCAACCATGACCATCAAAAGCTTCCGTCGTGTCATCATCTCAGGTACACAATTCGAATCGCCGCGCTCACCGTCGCCCCCCCCTCACCCTTTACGCCGATCCCAATCAAACATGAACCTAACCTGCAATCCCCGGCTCCGGATCCTGACCCTTTGCGCACTCTATCTTGCACAGGGAATGCCGTTCGGTTTCGTGACCATCACCCTGGTGACATTTCTCAAACACCAGGGAGCCGGCGTTGAACAGATCGGGATCATCACCGCCATGACTTCTTTGCCATGGGCGTTCAAGTGGGCATGGGGACCGGTCATCGACCGATTTGGCTACTCGGCCATGGGCAAACGCCGACCTTGGATCCTGTTTGCTCAGACGATGATGGCAGCAACCCTTCTGGCTATGGTCCTGCTCCCGGACCTGGCGACTCACTACCTTCTCCTTGCCGGGATGATCTTCCTGCACAATATCTTTGTCTCCCTTCAGGATGTCTCCACCGATGCGCTGGCCGTTGATCTCCTGGATGAGAAACAACGCGGTAAGGCCAATGGATTGATGTACGCCTCCAGCTACGCCGGCACCTTTATCGGCGGCTCGGCAATGAGCGCCATCCTTTTCGGATTCGGTTTCCGAGCGGCCATTCTCACTCAGGTCGGTTGCATCTTGGCCATCATGCTGCTTCCCATCCTCCTGCGGGAGCGCCCTGGCGAAAAACTCCTGCCATGGACCCGGGGGCAGGCCCAACTCAGGCCCGAAGAGAAAACCCCCAGTTCCGCCCGCGAACTGCTGGGCAATCTCGTGCGTGTCTTCTCCCTACGCTCCCCTGCCAGTATGGGGATATTCTCCATCCTGGTCCGGATCCCTGTCGGTGCTATGCCCGCGATCTTCGTCGTCTTCGCAGTCGACCAACTTGGCTGGACACACGAGGCCTACGCCAGGATCAACAGCTACGCCGTGATCGCAGGCTTTCTCGGTTCGGTCCTCGGCGGATTCCTGGCCGACCTGGTCGGCGCCAGGCGATTGGCCATCGTGACCTCCGCTCTCGCCGGCCTGCTCTGGATCGCTTTTGCCGGGTTGAAACCGCTCTGGATCAATCCGCTCTTCATGACCGGGTTTCTGCTCCTGGACGCCTTCGTGTTCGCAACGTTGCTGGTCTCCACCTTTGCCATCAGCATGGGCGTCGCATGGCCCCGGATTGCCGCTACCCAGTTCACCGTCTATATGTCGCTCCAGAGCCTCTCCAGCTCCCTCGGAGGCCGGATGGCAGGCTGGTTCGACCGAAACATTTCGGTGTCAGCCACCTACCTCATTTTCGGCCTCTTCCAGATCGCCCTGATCGGCTTGATCCTGCTGATCGATATCCATCAGACACGCAGAATCCTCGGAGAGAATTCCGCGCTCGAACGCACCCGATCCGAACCGATGCAAGCACAGAATGGGAGTCCAGAGGATCTCCTCATATGATTCCCGCCCCCCCTCTAATGAAATCCTTCCATCCATTCGCACAGCCCCTGGACGCCGATCGCAGTCTCAGCCCCATGCGCGCGATCGTCGAGCGCTACACCGCCGATGCGTCCGACGTCACCGCCTATTTCGCCATCCCGGGGTCCAAGGGGGACCTGGAGCGGCTCGTCCAATTTAACCGGCAATGGCAACGGCGACTCGCCTCAATCGATCCAACCACTCTCGAGCTCGACGACCGGATCGACCTGCGCCTCATGCAGACATACCTCCGCTCCGCCATCCTCCAATGCGAACGCGACAGGGACCGCATTGACTGCGTCGATGCGTTCCTACCCTTCCGCCCCGAGCTCGTGGCCCTGCTGGAATCCCATCGCGCACAGGTGCGGGTCTCCCCAAGAGAGATCGCCGAAAAGCTCGATTCCATCTCACGCCTGGCCGACGAGGTCGCCCGGAATGTCATTACCCAGTCGGCAGACCAACTGGCGACTGAAGCTCGCTGCCATGCCCTGCGTGCCGTGAAACTCATCCGAAGAATGCTGCCAAGCCTGGCCGATTGGCGTTCCTTTTATGAGCCGTACGACCCCGAGTTCGCGTGGTGGACCGCCCAGCCGTTCGAAGGGTGCATCTCCGCAATGTCCAACCTCCAAGCCAGGCTGGAACTGAATTGCCTCGGTTCGAAGCAGGAGGAAGACCAAATCCTCGTGGGCGAGCCGATCGGTCGCATTGCCCTGCAGGAGGACCTGGAATGCGCTTGGATCCCTTACACGCCCGAGGAATTGATCGAAATCGGGAGGTCTGAGTACGAGTGGTGCCTGGGGCATATGCTCCAAGCCTCGAAGGATCTCGGCTTCGACGACGACTGGAAACGCGCGCTCGACCACGCCTGCCATCAGCACCTGGCCCCCGGCCAACAACCGATGCTGATCAAGACGTTGGCCCGGGAAGCGATCCAGTGGGTTCAAGATCGAGATCTGGTCACACTGCCGCCATGGTGCGCTGAAGGCTGGCAGATGCGGATGATGTCCGCGGAGCAACAGCGGGTGAACCCCTACTTTCTCGGAGGGCAGACCATCCGGATCTCATACCCCACCCAATCAATGACTCATGCGGAAAAGCACGCCGCGCTCCGGGGGAACAACATCCATTTCTGCCGCGCCACCGTCCACCACGAGCTGATCCCAGGCCACCATCTGCAACTCTTCATGGCCGAACGCTACAACCGCCACAGGAAGCTCTTCACCACCCCGTTTCTCGTCGAGGGCTGGGCGCTCCATTGGGAGTTTCTCCTTTGGGACCAGGGCTTTCCACGCACCCCCGAAAACAAGATCGGCATGCTCTTCTGGCGGATGCATCGCGCCGCACGGGTCATCTTCTCGCTCCGTTTCCACTTGGGCCAGATCTCCGCCGAGGAAGCCGTCCAATTCATCATCGATAAGGTCGGCCACGAGCCGGAAATCGCTCGAGCCGAGATCCGTCGCTCCATCAGCGACTCCTATCCCGCCCTCTACCAGGCCGCCTATCTGTTGGGTGCACTGCAGATGCGCGCCCTGTTCAACGAATTCGTGACGCATGGCCAGATGCCGCCAAAGACATTTCATGACGCCGTCCTAAGACAGAACGCCATCCCCATCGAGCTGATCCGTGCCGCCCTGCTCGCAGACCCCGCCGGAGTGCCCAGGCAGACCGCGTGGCGCTTCTTCTGACGCCTTTCAACCACCAACCTCCCCAACATCATTCCACCCCAGAGAAACAGGGCTGAAAAGGCGCGCTCAAGCTCGGCCCAAAAACGTACACGTACACGTACACGTACACGGCGAAGCGGTACACGTTCACGTACACGACAATGCGGCGAGTACGAGTACGAGTACGAAGGGTTGTCGATCAGCCAGATCCTTGTCTCAATCGAAATC
>CALLYA010000259.1 GCA_937875495.1 uncultured Verrucomicrobiota bacterium | reverse complement strand
CACCCCGATAGGTTGGTCGAAAACGTCACCGCGCCCTCTGCGGGAGGCTCTCCGGGTCCGGATGGGGAGGTCAGGTTAAGAATGCGGCTACCCTTTCGGACGACCTCTAGCTACAGCGACCAGCCGGGATCGACATCGCCCTGGTCGTGAGCGGCGCCTTCGCACAGGAACTGGGTGCGGCCGGCCAGCCCGATCATCAGTGCGTTGTCGGTACAAACCGAAGCGGGTGCCAAGAGAAGACGCTTGCCTTGGGCAGCAGCCTGATGCTGGAGTTCAGCGCGCAACCCATGGTTGAGCGAGACACCGCCCGCGGCCCCGATCCAACCCACCCCTTGCGCATCCGCGGCCCGGAGGAGCTTCCGGACCAAGACATCGACGACCGCCGCTTGAAAGCTGGCACAGAGATCGCGCACCGCGGTGGAGGTCTCTCCGCCCGAGAGAAAGCGCTCCGGATCACGACGGACCTGATACAGCACCGCTGTCTTGAGTCCGCTGAAGCTGAAATTGTATCGATGTTCATCGGGGGTCGAGCCATCGAGAAAACTCCGAGGGAGCCGAAATGCCTCCGGATTGCCGGCCTGTGCCAGCCGATCGACAATCGGTCCACCCGGATAACCGAGCTCCAGAATCTTGGCGACCTTGTCGTAGGCCTCGCCAGCAGCATCGTCGATGGTCTGCCCCAGCAATCGGCGATCATGCAGGCCCTGGTTGAGCACCAGCGCCGTGTGTCCGCCGGAGACCAACAAAATCACGGTCGGCCCGCAACTGGTCAAGGGATCAGGCAGCGACATGGAGTCGTCCGGCATATCGGGAGAGAGCCCGAGGGATGCGAGATGCCCCACGAGGTGGTTGACTCCGACGACGGGCACCCCGAGGGCGGCGGCGATGCCCTTGGCCATGGTCCAGCCGACGAGAAGGGAGGTGGCCAAGCCCGGCCCGCGCGTGGCGGCTACGACCTCAATCGAGTCCCAGCCGATGGCGGCCTGCTGCATGGCCTCCTCGACGACCCCCGGCATTCGCCGGAGGTGATCCCGGCTGGCAATCTCAGGGACCACCCCGCCGTAGCGCCTATGCAGATCAATCTGGCTGTAGACCACGGAAGCGGCCGGCCGCCCGGTCTCCATCTCGATGACCGCGGCGGCCGATTCGTCACATGAACTCTCCAGGGCGAGCAAATACCCCATTCTGCTGGTTCCTCCGGAATCAGTGCCAGGCGTACTCCTGGTTTTTGTGATCGGTGAAATGCTTAATCCCCCGCAGCATATCAAAAGCACGCTCGAGCTGAACGTCCTCGACCGGCTCCCAGTCGGGGAGCCCGAACCCGTTTTCAGGACGGGTCCGCTGAATGTAGAGGATTCGATCCATATCGTCGGTGATGGGGATCAGGATATCGGGCTCGATACCGACACCGTGGATCACACGCTCGCTTGGGGTGTAGTACTTGGCAGTGGTCAGTCGGATAGCGGCCCCGGAATCGCCGCGGACGGGGAGGACTGATTGGACGGACCCCTTCCCAAAGGTCCGCTCGCCGATCAATACGGCCCTGCGGTGATCCTGAAGGGCACCGGCAACGATTTCGCTGCCGCTGGCACTGTAACTGTTCACCAAGATCGCCATCGGATAGGGCGGCTGCTTTTCACCGGTCGAGGATGTGAACCTCTGCTCGCGGGCGCCCCGGCCGCGCGTGAAGACGACCAGCTCGCCGGGGGGTAGAAACTTGCTCGAAATGTTCACCGCCGAGGAGAGCAACCCTCCGGGATTGTTCCGCAGATCGAGCACAAGCGCCTCCATGCCTTTGTCGACCAGATCGTTCAGCGCATCCTGAAACTCCTGCTCGGTAGGGCTGTTGAATTGGCTGATGCGGATGTATCCGATGTTGCCGGGATGGAGCTCCTTGTCGTATTTGACGCTGGTTACACTGATGATCGCGCGGGTGAGCGTGAGCTTCTTGATCTCGCGCCGCTCATCGCCCATGCGGAGGATCGTGATCGAGACATCGGTGTCCGGCTCCCCCCGCAGCAGCTCAACGGCTCCGTCCAGGCTCATTTCCTGGGTGGACTCCCCATTGATTTCGATAATCCGATCGCCAGGGAGTATGCCGGCCTCAAAGGCGGGAGTATCCTCCATCGGTGCGATAACCGTGAGGATTCCGTCCCGCAGACCGATCTGAATGCCAAGGCCACCGAAGGCACCAGAGGTCTCCTGCTGCATCCCCTCAAACGACTTGGGATCGAGGAACTGGCTGTGTGGATCGAGACTGGAAAGCATCCCACTCAGAGCACTGAAGTAGAGGTCCTCCCATGCGACCTTTTCACGGTCCACATATTGGTTGCGCACGTGATAGAGCACCTGGGAAAAGAGGTTCATATACCGGTATTCGTCATCCCTGCCGTCAGCGGCAGCCAGGGAGCCGTGGATCCTCATCCCGATCAGGAGATTGGCGATCAAAAAACCGATCCCAACCGCCATGAAAAAATGGAGCGTGGGAAAAAATCGTTTCATGGAGTGTCCTTGAACCCATGGTGAAAGGCTATTGGGTGAATGGCCCATACTACGCCCTCAGCCCTTGAGAGGCAAGCAGGTCACAGGTCAATGGGAGAAAGGTTTTCTATTCGATGCAGGGGGGGAGGCTCCCGAGACCGCGAATCCTTTTGAGACCGAGGGAAGCAGCCCGACGTTCATTCTTCGAGTTGGGTGGCATCGTCCCGCGGAGACAATTCCTGATCCCCCGAGTGATCAGCCGCGCGCAGCCTCTCTTGGATTGTATGGATCCGCTCCCGCCGCTGCACCCGCTGGCGAGCCCGTTGCATCGTCTTGGCATCCGCAGGCTCCTGCTCTCCGGCCGGTTGCTGGCTCTGGTGAATCCCGAGCCGGAAGCGGATCTTGTCGCCCAATGCCATCAGGACCTGCCACCCGCTCTCATCGGTGGCTACCAGGCGAAAGGCACGACGGACCTGAGCCAGACTGTGACGTTTTCGATGGGGCAGTAAAAATTTACTCTCCCACAAGATCGGCTCCCATTTCTGCACCAAACGTTCCATTCGCCCCGCCGGCAACGACTGGTCCACCGGAACATCCATGCGAACGCCACGCCTCTGCCGCGATTCATCCCAATCGTCCAGCATGACCGACCGGCGATACTCCCATAACACCAGAAGCGCGGCCTGAGCCAGATTCAGAGACTCGTACGCGGGATCCGCCGGAATCGTGATCAGCCGGTCACACCTGCGAATCTCCTCCATCAACAAGCCTTCGGCTTCACTGCCAAACACGAATGCGACCACCCGATCCTCGGGCAGGGCACGCAGCCCCGGCATAAAGGAATCGACCCGATCGACCTCGAGTCGGCCCCGGCCGAAACGGCGGGTGGTGCCGACAACGAGATGCGCATCCGCTACGGCCTCTTCCAGGCTTCGGCAGATCCGGGCCTGATCCATGATCCCAACTGCGGATCGCGCCAAGGCATGAGCCGCCTCCGTGTTTTCATACACCGGGTTGACCAGTGCCAGGTCCGTCAAGCCCATGTTGGCCATGGCGCGACAAACCGCACCGACATTCCCCGAATGCTGCGTTCGTACCAATACGATCCGTATCCTCGGCGCCATTTCGAAATCACCCACTCTCTTGATCGGAGGCAGACGTCGTCAGTTCAGCGTTTGTCATACACCGGCGGAAGCTCAGCCTCCTCCGGCGGTCGGGTGCGCCATCGGCGATGCATCCACAACCATTGCTCGGGGTGGCGCCGGATGACCTCCTCGATATTCTGGTGCATTTGCTGCGTCAATCGGCGGACATCCTTTTCGCGGTCCCCAGACAAATCGGTCAGGAGGTTCGGACCGAGCGTGACGCGATGCCGGTCCTGCTCGCGATCGTAGTAAATGAAACCGCCGAGGAGCGGGATGCCGGAGCGTACCGCAAGCAACGGTAACGTGTAGAGGCTGCAGGCGGGTTTCCCAAAAAAATCGACGAACATGCCCTCCTTTGCCACCGTGTTCTGATCGACCAGCATTGCGACGTAGTTGCCCTGCCGCACACTTTGGATCACCTCCCGAATGGCGCCGCGCTTGCCGATAATGCGGGTCCCGCGGCGCTCCCGCAAACCGGTCATGACCTCGTCGACCAAAGGGTTGTCAATCGGACGCGCGACCGCGTGCATCGGACGTACCTTGACCGCCCAATAGTGCGTGAGCAGCTCCCATGCGCCGACATGGCCGGTATAGAAAAAGAGTGCACCGGCTTCGCGGTGCAGGGCCTGCACCCGCTCCACGGCGGCCGGGTCCTCAGCCTCAATCAAGCGCTGGATGTCGGTATCGCTCCAGCGCCGGGACTGGCAGATTTCCACCGCCAGGCGACCGACGTTTTCCAGAGATCCACGGAGCGTCTGAAGACGGCGGGCATCATCCCAATCCGGGAAGGCAATCCGGAGGTTCGTCATCCCTATGCGCCGATGCCGCTCATCCGTGCGAAACCAGAGCCGCCCAAGCATCTCCCCAAACCGCAGGGCCGGTCGCCGGGGTGCACGGCCGACCGCCGCCATCAACCCCCGAAGGAGTGCGTACTCCATCCGTTCACGGTGCGTCAGCTTGTTTTGGGTTTCCAAGAAATCGTCTCCTTCGGCGACCGTGATCGGCCGGAATCTTCAATCCTTGGGCATGCCTCCAAAACACACCCGACGCAACGCGGGCTGGGGCGGCAGTTCGCCTTGCCCACCCGCACGATCAGCGCGTGGAATTCATTATACAGCGCAACATCCGGCTTCAAATGGGAAACGACAATGGCCCGGACCTGCTCATAGCTCTCACCACCATACAACCACCCATGCCGCCCTAATAGCCGCCGCGTGTAAGCATCGACGACAAAAACCGGGCGATCCAGAGCATAGAGCAAGATGCTGTCTGCGGTTTCGGGTCCCACACCATGGATCCCCAGCAGCTCTTCCCTCAAGTCCTCGGTCGGGATCCCGCTGCAGTTGGCCACGCTCCCGCCGTGGCAGTCGACAAACCAGCGCACTAAACTCCTGAGCCGCCGCTCCTTGACCCTGAAATAGCCGGATGGTCGAATCATGGCGGATAACTCCGCCTGCGACAAAGCGAGCAATCGCCTCGGTTCCAGACATTCCGCGCGCCGCATCTCGTCGATGGCCTTTTCCACATTGCTCCAGTTGGTGTTCTGGGTAAGAACCGCCCCGACCATCACCTCGAACGGCGTCTCGCCCGGCCACCAATGCTGGGGGCCGTACCGCGCCAGCAGCGTTTCGTAGATCTGCATGAGCGGCCACCTGTGCACCGACAGGGTCTTGGAGCGTGGATTGATCATCGACCTTACTCTCAGGCAGCACGATGCGCATCGCAAGATTGAGCCCGTCCGAAAAGGCGCGCTCCTTCATGCGTCCCCTCCAGACAATGGTTACCGATCAGTCAGATCATGGTCGTAATCGAGGTAATCGAGGTAATCGAGGTAATC
>CALLYA010000258.1 GCA_937875495.1 uncultured Verrucomicrobiota bacterium | reverse complement strand
GTTGTCTGAGTCTGAGCTTGTCTGAGAGCCGATCCGCGAGACTTATCCCATCACCTGCGCACGCACCGCTTCGGGAAGGTCCGGCACCGCGCCGCGCTGGGTGCAGACATAGGCCGCCAACGCGTTCGCCGCCTGGTTGATCGCCGGCAGCGGTTTGCCGCGCAGGTACCCCATGATCATCGCCGCCGTGAAGGAATCGCCCGCGCCGACCGAGCTGACCACTTCCACCTGGGTCGGAACCGCAAAATCGCGCTCGCTCGGGGTCATCATCAGCGCACCCTCACCGCCACAGGTCAGCACCGCCAGGCGAAGCCCGCATCGCTCCACCAGACCGGCGAGCTGCTCCTCCGGGGCGCCGGGAATATCGAGCATCCCTGCCAGTAGCGGCAGCTCCTCGTCGTTCAACTTCAACACGTTCGCCAGCTCCAGCGACGCGAGAATCAGATCCCGGCTGTAAAAATCCTGCCGGATGTTGATGTCAAACACCCGCAGGCACTCCGGCCGGGTCGCCGCGACAAACCGCTGAATTGTCTCACGCGAAACCGGACTGCGCTGGCCGAGCGTGCCGAAGCAGACCGCATCCAGCTTCCCCGCGACGCCCGCCATCCCATCCGTCCAGGGGATCTGGTCCCATGCCACCGGCTGCACAATCTCGTAGGTCGGCTTGCCCTCCGCACTCAGCGATACCTGCACCACGCCGGTCGGCCGGCCATCCACCCGCGCTACATGCTCGACGTCCACCCCTTGCCGACCCAGAAACGCAAGCGCACGCGCGCCACGCTCATCCGCGCCGACCGAGCTGACCATGCACACCTCGGCACCCAGTCCGCTGGCGTGGCAACTGAAATTCGCCGGCGCACCACCAAACTCCTCGCCCTCCGGAAAGACGTCCCAAAGGACCTCTCCGATTCCTGCAATCCTATAGCTGTTCGACATCTGCTTGCCCGTTTCGGTTTGTGTCGCTTCTTAATCCTGCCCAATCGCCGCCTCCGGGTCCGCCGCCACCTCATCGGGGGCAGATTCGGCGTCGGGAATCGCGCACCGACCGATGCCTGCCACGCGTGCAACTGATCGCGCATGCGCGCCGCCAATTCGGGTTGATCCATCGCGAGATCGCGCGTCTCCCCGAGGTCCGCCGCCAGGTCGTAGAGCTCACAACGGCCGTCTTCGAAGAACTCGATCAGTTTCCAATCCCCTACCCGGATCGCCGCCGAAGGACTCCCGCCCTGGTTCCCGTAATGTGGATAATGCCAGAACAACGGCCGCTCCGCCAACGCCGCCCCGCCATCACCCCGCAACAAACCGCAGAGGCTGTGCCCGTCCATGTGCCACTCCGGCCGCGGATCCAGGCCCGCCATCTCCAGGAGCGTCGGAAAGAAATCGGTGCTGGTCACAGGCGTGTCACACACGCCACCCGGCTCCGCCCGCCCCGGCCACCGGATCACCATCGGCTCCCGGATCCCGCCTTCATAGAGCCAGCCCTTGCCCGCGCGCAACGGGAGATTGCTCGTCGGCGAGCCCTCCGAGGTCGAGAGCCCGCCGTTGTCCGACATGAAAACCACCACCGTCTCTTCCCATAGCCCGGCGTTCTTCAGCCCCGTGATGACCTCCCCGACCGCGCTGTCCATCGCCTCCACCATCCCCGCGTAAACCGGATGATCCTGAACAAGCCGCACCCTGCGCTCGCCCTCCACACCGAACGCCTCGCCCGCACTCCGATCCATCGCGGCCGCCTTCGCCTCGTACTTCGCGCGCAGCTCCGGACGGGTCTGCAGTGGGGTGTGCACGGAGTAGAAGGATAAAAAGAGGAAGAACGGCTCCTCCTCCACCGATTCCAGAAACGCAACCGCCTCCCGCGCCAGGCGCCCTGGCAGGTGCTCACCCTCTGGACCGTCCTCCAGCTTGGGATTGCGATACGGCGCGAAGTAGCCGCCCGGAGGCGATCCGCGCTCATGCCCGCCCTTGTTCACCTCGAAACCTTGGTCCTCCGGGAAAAAGCCCTCTGGCCCCAGATGCCATTTCCCGGCGAAAAAAGTGCGATAGCCGGCCGACCTCAGCGCCTCCGCAATCGTCACTTCCTCCAGTGGCAGGCGCTCGACATACGCCGCCGGCAACAGCGGCTTTTCCCGGGTCTTATGGTTGCCCATTCGATCCGGCTGCGGCGCGCCGAACCAGTCGGTCGTCGCCATCCGCGCCGGATACTTGCCCGCCATGATGCTGGCGCGGGTTGGACTGCATACCGGGCAAGCGGCATAGGCCTGAGTGAAGCGCACCCCCGCCCCTGCGAGGGCATCGAGGTTCGGCGTCTCGTAGAACGAACTCCCGTTAAAACCGGTGTCGCGCCAGCCCAGGTCGTCCGCCAGAATAAAGACGAAATTGGTCCGCGCATGAAGCGATACCAACGCCGAGAGCATGAACCATGCACCGATCGCCGAGATCGTTTGGATCTTTAAATGTGTCATCCTGTTGCTCCCAAGCCAAGCAATGCCGTGCTGTGCTTCTTCATCATCCGATCAGGCTCCATGCCCTCGCCGCCATCGGCTCATCCAATAGGTCGAGGCCAGGCCGATGATCAAAATCGTCGTGGTGCCGAAGACAATGGTCAAATAGCTATGGAACGGACTCCGCCAGCCGGCGGGCGCGTCGGAGGTTTGCGGGAAAAACGCCATCCAGCTGATCACCAGCACGCCAAAGACCACTCCGATCACGGCGTTGATGTTGCGCGCCGAACGGCTCATGATCCCCAATAAAAAGAGCCCGAGCATGCCGCCACTGAAGATCCCTGCCAATTTCCACCAGGCGTCGAGCGCGCTCTGGACCTGGATCATCGCCAGTGCCATCCCGGTCCCTAGAAGCCCCCACACCAGAGTGGTTGTATACAACACCCGCATCGACCGGCGCTCGTCCGCGTCAGGCCGGATATAGCGTTTGTATATATCACATAAAATCAAGGTCGCCGAACAGTTAAGCGATGAATCCACACTGCTCATCGCCGCCGCCATCACCGCCGCGATCAACAGGCCCGTGGCGCCGGCCGGCAGTTGTGTCACAATAAAATGCGGGAAGACCGCGTCGCCCTTGATTCCACCAGCAGCCGCCTCGGGCAGGAGCTCCGGTTGCGCCGTGTAGAATGCGAATAATGCCGTGCCAATGAAAAACAGGAGCGCCGAAACGGGCAAATAGAGCAGCCCACCCAACCATACGCTGCGCACCGCATCTCGATCCGTCTTCGCAGTCGCATACCGCTGCACATAGCTCTGGTCGATCCCGAAATTGTTGAGATTGATGAAGAGCCCGTAAAACAAAACCACCCAAAAGGTCGATTTGGTTAATGACAGGCCCAGCTCGCCGAGCCCGAACTTGCCGTGCTCAGCCGCAATCACAAACACCTGGCCGGGACCCTCCGGCATGCGAATCAGGATCTGAATGATACAGACCAGGATCCCCGCCGTCAGGACGATGCTCTGGATCACATCCGTCCAGATCACCGCCTCGATTCCACCCAATAGTGTATAGATGGTGACCAATACGCCCGTGACAAGGATGATCGTGGTGATGCTCCAGCCGGTGAGCGGACTGAGCGCGAGCGCCACCAAATAGAGAATCGTGCCCATTCGGGCTATTTGTGTCAACAGATAGCAAACCAGCGCATAGGTGCGTGCCCAGGGACCGAACCGCGCCTCCAGATGGTTGTACGCCGAGATCTGCCCGGAGCGGCGATAGAACGGCACGAAGTATTTCGTCGCGATCCAGGCCGCGAGCGGCAGCGAGAGACTGAAGACAAATGGGTTCCAGTCGCTGTCATAGCTCTTGCCCGGGTTGGCCAGGAAACTGATGCTGCTCACATAGGTCCCGAATATGCTCATGCCCACCGCCCAGCCGGGGAGCGACCGGCCCGCGGCCATGAACTCCTCGGTACTGCGGCTCTTGCGCACGAACCAACAGCCGAGGAGCATCACTCCAGCCAGGTACGCGAAGATCACGATCCCATCCAAAATCGGTAGAGTGCCCATGCTCCCCCCCTCCTGTGTCGCCCCTGAATAATTCGGTTACTCGCCCGATCGGCCCCATACCTCGTCGGCCGATCCGAGGCTGGTTAGTTTCGCGGGATCGACAACCAGGTAGCGGATCCGCTCGCGATGCCAGGTATAGGTGATGTGGACCCGCCCATCCGCCGTCTGGATGACGGCCGGGTAGGAGAACTCACCGCCGACACTGTTCTCCAATTCCGCGACCGCCTGCCAATCGCTGCCGTTGGGACTGATCGCCAGGTTCAACATCTCACGCCCCTGCGGCGACTTGCCCCCACGCACCGTGTGGTTGTAGACCAACAGAAACCGACCGTCGGCCAGGCTCACCCCGTCAATACCCGAATTCGGGTTGGGCAGTGAAAGCCGCTTCAATGCGGACCAGCTCCGACCCTGATCCTCCGACCAGCTCTCCAATATGTGCCCCTGCCCGTTCTGATCCCGGCAGAGCGCCTGGATCCGGCCGTCCGAGTGCGGCAGCAGCGTCGGCTGGATCGCACCGCGCTCCACACCGGCATCGATCGGGCCCACCAGCGTCCAGGAGCGACCGTCATCCGGGGTCAGCTCAAAATGCACCCGCCAGCCGTCGTGCTCCGTGCTCGACCCGCACAGCAATGCCCCCCCCGGCAGGTAGATCGGCTTGTTGCGCACCGGCCCCAGGATCCCCTCCGGCAACCGGCAGGGCTGCGACCAGCTCTTGCCGCCGTCCTCGCTGCGGGTCAGCATCCCCCACCAGGCGCGCGGACTCGGTCCGCACTTGTAGTAGAGGTACAATACACCGGCGGAATTGCGCACCAACACCGGGTTCCAGCACGGATAGCGAAGGGTCGTGCCGTCCGGCCGCCGGTACTGCACCCCATTCGCCACCTCGATCGGTGCGCTCCACCGGCCGCCCGCATCGCGGGTCGATACCCAGATGCCGACGCTCGGGTCACCCTCGTCCAACCCGCCGAACCAAGCAGCTACGATCCGACCCTCCGCATTCTCCACCAGGGTCGAGGCGTGGCAACTCGGAAACTCGGCCGTCTCATAGATGAACTCCCGGGTAATCAGCCCCGGGAACTCAGCGGCGAACACAGACCCCACACAGAGCACAAAGAAAAGCGGCAGTACCGCTGGATACACAATGAAACGCGTCATAGCTCCTCTCCTCCCTCTCTCACCGCACTGATGATTCAGGTTGCATCGGCCAAACCGTATCCAACCCCAGATCCCCATGGCAAGAGAAAGCCGTGGGCAGAGACCGGAGGAGGAGCCCTCCATGAGTGAAGAGACCACAGGTCCGCCATGGCTGGAGGCAGTCAGAAAACCCTATTGGGCCACCACGAAAGGTCGCCGGGGCCAGATGGGTAAGACAGGAAGAGGGGAGGAAGGTGAAAGGTAAACAGGAAAGACACGAAGACACGAAGGTCCGGAAGGAGAAGTTTTCATGGGGGTTGCGGTGATCCCTGCAACAGGCTTGGTTGGTTGGAAACCGATTTCCTCAAAATCCCCCCCCAAAAAAAAGGATGGATCAGGGCACTGGCACTCCCATAAACAGGTCGATAACGCCTTGGCGTCTCTGCCCTCTGTGGCCATCTACGGATCCAAACTGCCCAATGGCTTGCAGGCCGAGCGTTTGTGAAGCGGACGTTTTTCGCTGGGACTTTTCATGGCGAATCACGTTTGCCATCGATCCCGATTCCGATACCGACCCCGATTTTGCTTCGCCATTGACCTTTTCGGGCAGCGTCTAGCGATAGGCGTGAGCCCTACTGAACGTGTCGGCAGCAACGGGCAACAGGCAATGGGCCTTACCCTCCACCCACTGCCCACGGGGCCGAAGGCCCCTGTATGTCGAGCACGGACAATTGAGATCAATGATTCCAAAACCTATGGCTAAAAATTAGTAACTACTCAGGTAGCCCCATCATAGCGCTACCACTGAGCGAATTGTAATCTC
>CALLYA010000257.1 GCA_937875495.1 uncultured Verrucomicrobiota bacterium | reverse complement strand
TGCAGGCGTCCAGGAATCGCTTTTTCCCGTCTGTCAGCCCCAGGATGTAGTCGGCCCCGTCGTGAAGGTATTGGAGCCGGTCTCCCTTCGTGCCGGTGAAATAAAGCGAGTAGTCGAAGTTGTGGAACAAGCCCTTCACCACTTCGAATTTTTCCAGGAGCACGGCGAGTGCCTGTTCGACCGGGAGTGCAGGCGTGCCGCCATGATCCCCTCCGTACCGCCCGACCGCCTTCCGGAGCTGGTCAGCCAGTCCGAGGTAGTCCACCACGAGCCCGCTGGGCTTGTCCTTGAACACCCGGTTCACCCGGGCAATCGCCTGCATCAGACTATGCCCCCGCATGGGCTTGTCCAGATAAAGAGTGTTTGCGCAGGGGACGTCGAAGCCGGTGAGCCACATGTCCCGAACGATCACCATTTCCAGGTTGTCCTCGGGGTCCTTGAACCGCTTCTCAATCGTCTTTTGTCCGAGCTTGTTTCGGATGTGCGGCTGCATCGCCGGCGGGTCGGAGGCCGAACCGGTCATGACCACCTTGATCATCCCCTGGTCATCGCCTGGGGCATGCCATTCAGGCCGAAGCTTGACGATCTTCGCATAGAGATCGCAGCAGATCCGGCGTGACATGCAGACAATCATCGCCTTCCCCATTTGCGCCTCTTTGCGCCGCTCCCAATGGTCCACGATATCCTTGGCAACCATGGCCAGCCGCTTCTCGGTTCCCACCAGGGATTCCAGCCGGGCCCAGGTGGTCTTGAGTCGTTCGCGGTCAGACTCTTCCTCGAGCTCGGTCACCTCATCGAATTCCTCATCGAGCAGGGGCTTCTCCTCATCGGGGAGTTCGATTCTGGCAAGGCGCGCCTCGTAGTATATAGGGACCGTGGCCCCGTCTTCGATCGCCTGATCGATGGCGTAGGTGTCGATGTAATTGCCGAAGACCTCCGGGGTGGACTTGTCCTCGAACTCGATCGGGGTGCCCGTGAAGCCGATGAAGGATGCCCTCGGAAGGGCTTCCCGAAGATTGCGGGCAAAGCCCTTTACGAACTCGTAGTGGCTGCGATGCGCCTCGTCCGCAATGACCACGATGTTGCGCCGGCTTGAGAGCTCCGGCATCGATTCGCCTTCCCTCGTGCCGAACTTCTGGATGGTCGAGAATATGACTCCGCCGCTTGCCCGGGTCCGAAGTTTCTCCCGGAGATCCTCCCTCGAATCCGCCTGTTCCGGTGTTTCCAGGAGATCCTTCGCAGCTGCGAACTGTCCAAACAGCTGGTTATCGAGGTCGTTCCGGTCGGTGAGCACGAGGATGGTCGGGTTTTCGAGCTCTTTCTGCAGGGCCACCTTCGCCGCGAACAGTGCCATGGTGACCGATTTGCCTGAGCCCTGGGTGTGCCAGATCACGCCAATCCGGCGGTCGCCTTCCAGAGCGGCGGCGTCAACAGTGGCACTCACGGCCTTATTGACCGCGTGGAACTGGTGATAGCCGGCGATCTTCTTGATATAGCCCTGGCCCGTCTCCCAGAGAATGAAGTGGCGGAGGTAGTCCAGGAGCCGGGTTGGCTCGAACAGCCCCTCGATGAGGACCTGCAGGCGGGGCGACCTATCCGGGGCGAGGCTGGTCCCATCGATCGTCCGCCAGGGGCCGAACCGCTCATGCCCGGCGGTCATGCTCCCGACCCGCGCGTCAAGTCCGTCCGATATGATCAGGAGCTCGTTTGTATCAAAGAGCCTTGGGATCCGCTCCTTGTAGGTCTCGAACTGGTTCCAGGCCTTCTTGGTGGTTGCGCTTGGATCCCCGGGCTTCTTCAGCTCGATCACGGCAATGGGGATACCGTTCAGGAAGACGACCAGGTCAGGCCGGCGGTTCTCATTCCCGTGGGTGATAGTGAACTGGTTCACCAAGGCCAGGTCATTGTTGCCGGGGTTGGCGTAATCGACCAGCCAGACGACTTCGCCCCGGATCCCGCCGTTCTTCTTGACCATGACCCCCACGCCCTTGGTCAGGAACCGGTGAAAGGCGTGGTTGTTCTCGAAGATGGAAGGTGAAGAGAGCCGGAGAATCTTGCGGGCCACCTCATCCAGTGCGTCCCGGTCCAGGTGGGGATTGATCCGCGCGATGGCATCCCGGAACCGATGCTCAAGGAACACGTCCGAATAGGTCATGCGTTGAGGATTCGGGCCATCCGGCGCGATCTCTTCACCCCGGAAGAACCGGTACCCAAGTCGCTCGAACCATTCAATGGTGATCTGCTCCAGCTCGTCTTCGGTCATGATTCAGCTCCAAGTGGCTTGTCAGTATTTGAAATTGCCTCCTGGATTTCCTTCAGGGTAAGACCCTTAGAATTCTTCCATTCAGTGCGACCGTTAGCCCCTCGCCCCAGGACAACGCCAGCGGCGGAAGAGGGTGAATTGAATGTGTAGTCTTGCGTAAACACATACTTACCATCCGCCATTTCAAGGATGCCTTGTTCAAGGAATCGCGATCGTAGATCTGCAAGGCCTTTGTGAATCGATGGAACCTCATAAAGGGTCGCAAAAGAGCCTTTCTGAACAAAGAAACCTTCGGGAACCTCCCCGCCAAACGCTTGAATGCCTTTTCCTTTCATGGACAGGAGATCCTTTTTGCGGAGATTGCTTTGTGATTTCTCGAATACTGATAGCCCAACCAGGGGAAGGATGCTCAGAATATCCAATAGAAAAGACTCAACATCAGCTTTTTCCGCCTCGCTCAGATTGGGAGGTATTGGGGAGGCGGAATTGTCGAGTTCACATTTTTTTGCCTCCCGGGCCAAGCTGATCAAACGTGACTCCATGTGCTGAACATGCGCCCGATTGAGTCCTTCATCCTTGGCCGTAAAGAAAATCATGGAAGTCCAGAATTCCTTTTGAGAATAGTGCTGCCGGAAACGATCAATCAAACGGTCGCCCTGGCCGATGTATATGACAGGCAAGTCGCTTTTATCAGTGGTCCCCACAAGTATGTAGACACCGGTCCGCTCAAATTCAGGACGAGACTTAGCGTCATTGAAGAGTGACCGCGGGCACACGATTCCGCATCCGGTCCAATTCGACTTCTCAACAATACGCAGTCCATCCGGGCGGCCGTCCGGAAGGAAGATTTTAATTGAAAAGGGCCGAAGCTCGGAAGATTTCATGATAGCGCCTCAATGAATTTCTCGGCATCTTTGATGCGCAGCTCGCCTGAGATGAGCTTGGGGAGAAGGGTGTCGCGGAGGGCGGACAACCTGTTTATTTGGCCGATGACAAAAAGGACCCGGTTGAATAAATTGGATGTGTGTTGCTGAAAAACCATCGCAAGACCATCGGGAGGTAATGAAATGAGGTATTTCCCCATGTCTTTCCAATTCGTTCGGGGCATCTTTGTTCCAGAAGAGCACTTGTCAGTATAGCTGACAAAGGCCTGACTTGACACCAAAGATAGCACGAATGATGCCCAATAATCTAACTTCGGAGCTAACACCAGAATGTCGGTTGAGCATACTCCATCAACAGGAGCTGAACCGACTTTGTGAAAGTATGGTCGAAGCTTTCCGAACAGGATTTCTCCTTGATAAAAACTAAATTTCGAACTTTTCACGTCCTCTGCACAACCCCATTTTTCAAGGGAAATGCTCTGCCTTGGCATGTGTTCAAGACCAATATATGGAACTTCAGGTGTAATATCGGAAGGTTGAACGAGACGTCGATGGCTGATGGCTATACTACTGAGCGGACCCACCTCCCACCCCTTCGGGATCAAGCCCAGCTCGGACTCCTGGAACGAATCGGGGAAGCGCTTCAAGATCTCAGGCGGGACAGGTGGCTTGCCCACGGCCTTCCCATTCTTCGCGTCCATATTCCAACGGACCGGGTCGAAGTCCACAAACCAGCTCTTGAAGATCGCCTGGGCCATCTTCTCCAGGGTCTCGTTCATCCGCCGGTTGCACTCGATCTTGTCGTCCAGTGTCCCAAGGATGTGGGCGATGGCCCGCTGTGTCGCTTGGTTGGGAGCAAATACCGGTATTCGTATCATATCGCCCTGAGTTAATTTCGGGCGCGTAGAGCCAGACAAAGCGCTTTGAACGTCTGAAATCTGAAGCGCATAACATATGAATCGGGTGTTTGAGTTGGCATTCCCCTTCAAAACATGAGCGTGGTTATTGACCCAAAATTTCCCGGTCGCCATGAAAGCGAGAGGTGTATTTTGAGTTTTTAGGTTCTCACCATCTTCGGATAATAGTAAATATTCTCCATCAAAGACATAGGAATCAATATAGTCTGCTATTCCAGATGCCCCGTAATATGGAAAGGGCCCCGGTTTCCTCTCAGACTTTTTAATGGGTACGCGCATGGAATCGTAGATCTCAACCAATTCCATAAGTGGTTTTTGAGGATAGAGGTCACTCCCCATAACCCAGCTCCTCCAGGTTCTTGAGGATGGCTGCATCCAGCCTTCGCCCCTCAGCCATTTGTTCCCTCAGCTTTGCAGCCAGTTCGGCCATCTTCTCCTCGAAAGGCACCCCATCATCCTCGATCTCTTCGGCTCCGACATAGCGGCCGGGGGTGAGCACGTAGTGGTGGGAGCGGATCTCGTCTAGGTTGGATGATTTGCAGAAGCCTGGGATGTCCTGATAGGTGCCGTCCTTCTTTTCACCACGCCAGGCGTGATAGGTCCGGCCGATCTCCATGATCTCATCCTCTGACAGCTCGCGATGGACCCGGTCCACCAGGTAGCCCTTCTTCCTGGCATCGATGAAGAGGGTCTCCCCTCGGCGATCGCGAAAGCCCCTCAGGGTGCTGCGGTCCTTGGACCGGGTGAGGAACCAGAGACAGACCGGGATCTGGGTCCCGTAGAAGAGCTGCCCCGGCATCGCGATCATGCAGTCCACCAGGTCCGCCTCAATGATCGCCTTGCGGATTTCGCCCTCGCCAGAGGTGCTGGATGACATCGAACCGTTGGCCATGACAAACCCGGCGATCCCCGCAGGCGCCATGTGGTGGATGAAGTGTTGGATCCAGGCGTAGTTCGCATTGCCCGCCGGCGGGGTGCCGTACTTCCAACGGACATCATTCTGCAGGGTCTCCCCGTGCCAGACGCTCACGTTGAACGGTGGATTGGCCAGGATGTAGTCGGCCTTGAGGTCCGGGTGGAGGTCCTCACGGAAGCTGTCCGCGTGTTTCTTCCCCAGGTCCGCCTCGATTCCACGGATCGCCAGGTTCATCTTGGCCAGGCGCCAGGTGGTGAGGTTCGACTCCTGGCCGTACACGGAAATCTTGTCCCGCCGCCCGTCGTGTGCCTCGATGAACTTCAAGGACTGCACGAACATCCCGCCGGAGCCGCAGCAGGGGTCATAGACCCGGCCCTCGTATGGCTCGATCATTTCCACAAGCAGCCGCACGATGGAGGTCGGGGTGTAGAATTCGCCGCCGTTCTTGCCTTCGGAGCTCGCGAACCGTGACAAGAAGTATTCGTACACGCGCCCCAGGGTGTCCTTGGCCCGGTGCTCAGAGGTTCCCAGTCCGATCTCGGAGATCAGATCGATCAGTTTCCCCAGGGATTGCTTGTCGAGGTTCGGCAGGGCGAAGACCTTGGGCAGGACACCACGGAGGGCCGGGTTCTCCCGTTCGATGGCGTCCATGGCATCGTCCACCATCCGGCCGATCTCCGGCTGCTTGGCGTGTGCCTGGAGGTAGGACCACCGGGCCTGTTCCGGTACCCAGAAGACGTTGGCGCTGATGAACTCGTCCGGATCCCTGAGGATGGCCCGGATCTCTTCTTCCTGTTGGTCGGGCCCCTCCACGTGGTATTCCGATTCAGGCTCCCGAACCATGTCGGCCAGGGTTTCGGAGCGTTCCTGGAAGGCATCGGAGACGTATTTCAGGAAGAGCAGACCAAGCACCACGTGCTTATACTCCGCGGCGTCCATGTTGGACCGGAGCAGGTCCGCGGCCGCCCAGAGCTTGTTCTCGAACCCGATGTTCCCGTTGGTCTCGGGCTTGGGCGACTTCCTGGATTTCCTGGGCGCGGCTGATTGCGCACCATCGGACTCCGAAGCGGGCACTTGTGCCACGGCTGCTTGAGCAACCGGCTGGTCAAAAATCTTCCGCAGCTCCGCCATCTGCTCATCGGACGGAGAAGAAACACCGCGCTCCCACATCGAAACGGTGGCCTGGCTCACCCCGACCTGGACCCCAACGTCAACCTGCCCCCAGCCTTTGGTCTTTCGATTCAGGCGAATCCACGGACCGACTTGTGATACGAAACTGTCCAACCTTAGCCCCCTATGTGCCCATGCACCACGTGATGAGTTTCCGAGAAGAAGAGGGAAAGCCCTGTTGATAAGGCATGGAGTATTCCTGGTCAAGGCAAAGCGATTGCGTGTGCGAGTCACATCCCGCAGTGACAATGGCGGTTACGGGCCAAATCACTGACGGCTTGGCTGATACGGGCGAACAGGAAAAAAAGAAAACCACAACGTAGGCGAGTTGTGGCTGGCGTGCCCGGCAGGACTCGAACCTGCGACCTTCTGATCCGTAGTCAGACGCTCTAATCCAACTGAGCTACGGGCACATCCTGGATTTATGATCCTCGTTCGCTGAGGTGATCACAGGTTAATCGGTCACCCTATGGAAGTCAAGAATCACCCGTTTTTTTGCTCGGCCCAACGATGCGAATCGCAGCAGAATACTCTCCAGTTCCAGATGGTGAGGTCTCCCGCAGAGGCGCAGGGGCGCAGAGGCGGGATCCAGAAACGTCAGAGCTGATTGCGGCACCTGCCTTGGGTCAGCAGGCAACGGACACCCCCAGAATTTCCCCAAAAAAGGCATAGACCAGACCATTGCCCCGCCCCACCCCTATGGCCAGTCGTAAACGCCACCGCGCCTCTGCGCCTCTGCGCGAGCCCCTCCGGGTCCGGTCTCTTCGTGGCTTCGAGGTTAAACCTTCTCACCTTCGTTCGCTTTCCCGCCTTCCACCCTCGCCTCCCCTGTCTGCTGCTGGCGGATGGCCTCGTACAGCATGATCCCGGCGGCGGTGGCGACATTGAGGCTCTCCGCACCGCCGGGCATGGGGATACGGACCTTGGTACCGGTGGTGCCTTCGGGCAGGCCGTTGGTCTCGTGACCCATCACGATGAGTGCGTTCGGCTGGGTTGCGGCCTCCCAGAGGGGGATTCCCTCGTGCGGGTCGGCGATCAGCACGCGATTGGGCGGCACCTGTGCCTGTGCGATAGCTTCCTCGCCGGAGGTGACCCAGGTCCAGGGGAGGTGGAAATGTGCACCGGCGGCGGCCCGCACGACCTTGGTATTCCAGACATCGACGCAGCCGGTGTTGAGCCACACGCCCTTTACGCCGCTGGCCCAGGCGAGCCTGAGCATGGTGCCGAGGTTGCCGGCGTCTCCGACCCAGAGCAGCATCCCGAGCCCGTACTCGAGAGGTGGCAGTTGTTCACGCTCGCCCCAATCGTCGGCATCGGCCGCCATGACAGCGAGCACGCCGGGGGGCGAGCTGGTCGTGGCCAACTGCGCCATCTCATCGGTGTCTGCGGTCCGCCACAGCGCCTGGGAGACTCCTAGCTCTATCCAATGCGCGACCGCCATCGGGTTTCTGGTGATCCAACCGTCCTGAGCAATGACCATCCGCGGGGAGACACCCGCTTCCAGCGCGGCCTCGATCGGTCTGGGACCCTCGACCAAGCAGAGGCCTTCCTGCCTTCTGTGCTTGGCCATATGCAGCCGACGGATGCGCCCCGCCAAAGACTTCGAGAGCGGCGAGGTCCTTTCAGCGAGTTGGTTTGCGATCTTTTCTTCCGCTGACATCCTGTAATCCTAGCACCTTCTCCGCACCAACCACATACAAATCAGAATTCAATGGTCACCATGCCGTTTTCGGCCTTGAGCGCCTGATGATTGACCCAGCAATCGGGCTCGCTCGCCTTGCCGGAGGTTTCGCTCAGCGGCTGGACCAGCATCCGAACGCCTTTGGAACCGGCAACACCGTGGCGGCCGAGGGCGACTTCGATGTCGGGGCGACCGTTTCGGTCTTGGACCTTGAGCTTCAGCCGGCCGTACTGCGTGGGCCATTCGCCGCCTTCGAAATGGCTACCGGGCGCCCAGCCCCTGCCGAGGAGGAGTCCGTCATCGTTCTCCCATACAAGCGCAAGCCTCGAAGCGGTCAGGATCCAGCTGGCAACTTCGCCGTCCGGGATGTCCTCACCCCCGAAGTGATTGTCCTCCCACATCCAATTCGGCCAGTTCCATCCCAACGACGCGTACTGGAGGAGGGAGCGCCAATGATTCTGGAAGCGTTCGGTCTGGCCTGCGAGCATGCAGCAGACCGCGAGTTGCGCGGTATCGGTCATGACCCATCGATTCGGCTCGGCCTCCAATTCCGGGCCCTTGCCACGAACCACCAACCCGCCCGCGCTGGAGTGTTCTTCAAACCACTTGATCGTCGCCACGATCTTGGGGTCGTCGAACGCGAGCACCTCACACGGGTAGAGCGCATCCAGCGAACAAGCGCCTTCGGCGTGCCGGTAGTAAAGCCCGGCCGGCAGGAACTCCTCTTTCCCGACCTTTTCGAACCCACGCGTCATCGCGATTTCAAGGCTCTCCCGCAGTTCAAACGCCTGTTCCTTCCAACGCTGCTGGTCCTTCCACTCGTCGAGGCACTCGGCCGCCTGGATCGCCTTGCGCAGTCCGTACAGCGCCCAGTAGTTATCGACGAACCAGTAATCGATCCTGGAATCGCCCCACCATGGGGCGGGGCCCTTGGGCATCAGCCCGTAATGATACGGTTTCTGACCGAAGACCAGCCGCTGGGTGGACTTACGCGCGGTCTCGATGCAATCGGCAGCACGCCGGATGGCGGGATACCACTGCCGGATATCCTCCGGCGACTGCAGCAGCGCGCAGTATGAGCCGACCGCGGCCAGGAGCTGACTATGGTGGCTCCAGCTCGAGTCGGGCCGGCCTTCATGCTTCCAGCGGCCGTCGGCATCCTGGACCACGCCCATCATCGCGTTGGAGGTCTCCGTGGAGATGGCCCCGGCGAGGCCCTCGGCCGCGAGGCCTTCGAGTCCGACCAGCGCCAATGCACGCAGGATCAGAGCGGACGATCGGAAACGCCAATACTGATGCACGGTGGGTCCGCCGCCCTGGACCCAGACACCCTGTCGATCGGGGCCTTCGTCGGCGTACCTTCGCAGCATCAGTAAGGAGGAGACGGCCTGCAGGTATGCCTGATCCCACTGTGGGATCCCGCTCTGAAAGGTTGCCGCCTCGGAAAGCACTTGGGTCCAGACGGAGGTCGTGGTCTTATGCGACGCCTCCGGTGAGACCTGGAGGAGGTACGGAATGGTGGCGCGATCGCCCTGACGCGGGAGGACGATCCAGGGGCGGAACCGTTTGTCCTTGAGCTTGGCAGCGGCGGCTTCGGGATTCCATTGCAGGTGCAACCGCGGATGCAGGATCTGATCGCGTTCGCCACCGACTTGCACATAGTGGACCGCGTCATCATTGAGCTTACCGGCAATGAGCGCTTCGGTGTCGGTGATGGGCTTGTCGAAGATCCAGATCGCGTTCAGGAATGCGCGGTTGCAGCCCTCGAACTGGCCTTCGTCGTGATACGCCTGATCGTCGCAGGTCACAGTCAGCGCGATCATCCCATCCGGTGCGTGCACGGGCGCCTCCAGGATCGTCGGCTCCATCCCGCGGGATTTCGGCTTGAAGCGTTGCCGCATATAGACGCTGTTGACGTTGATATCGAGGGTGCGCTCCAGGGTGGGCTGAGCTGGCGGCAGGAACCCGAGGTAGATGTAGTAGTCGGCGATCGGCGCGACATCGAACTGATAACTGATCACCGCGCCTGAGCGGAGCGAATGGAAGGCGCTATCGACCCCTTCTCGCGCAGGGAGTCGCTCGACCACGGGTGCGAGCCCGGGATGGATCAGGCCCCAGGAACTGTTTTCAACTTCCGCGCGGAAGCCGCGTGGCAGGATGGCAACGAGATCGCCGTCGCAGAGAAACGCGCCGTCCTGGAAGACGCCGAGCTCGCCGATTTGGGATTGAATCACCACGTTCAAGGGCAGGCTGGCGGAATCGATGTCGAGCCACGTGGCCTCGACGCCCAGGGTGGACGCCTGCCAGCAGCGCCAACCAAAGGGCACGCCGCCGACACGGCCACCCACCACAGCGACCGGGATCCCGGCAGTGGGAAAGACGTACCGAATCTGGTCCCGCGCGGCGGACCAATCGGGATGATCCGCGCTGATTTCGACGGTGGCCCGGATCCCGTGCAGGGTCCCGAAGCGATCCATCAGCGCCAGATGCCGGGCACCGCTGTGCACCAGAAGCCGCCCGGAGCTGTCGCGCACGCCCCAGCATTCCCAGAGGACATCACCGCCTCCGTCCGCCGGCAGGCCCACCAAAAGCGCAGCATTACGGACCCCGGCACGCGCCGGATCCCGCTCGGGTCGCATGCGATTGAGACGGACCCAATCCTCTTTTGACAATCCCTCCAGGCTCACGTACTCCGCTCCCTCCTTGGAAAACCGCCCATCAGCGAGCGGCGGTGCGCATTCCGAGCGCGGCATCCGCCCTCACCTCGAAGAAGACCGCGCAAGGCAGCAAATTCGGCCACATCGCCTGGTCTGGCAACCGTCACGCGGCAATTCATACGCCCCAGCGCCGCCCACCAACCCTGCGCCTCAAATCAAACCGCCCGGTCGGCATGCAATGCTCACGCGACCGGGCGGATTACAAGTGACCAGCTCAATTCGGCTTATGCCTGCCCCTGTCTCCCCAGCCACACCACGTAGCCGTGAAGGATCGCAGCCAGCACGACGGCGAGACCGCTGTAGCGATGGATGTCCAACAAGATCTCCAGTCCCTCGGTGCCGAAGATCGGAAGCATGCTGATCAGCGGACTGTAGATCGTGATCACGCCGGCGAATAGCATGATCCAGAATGCGAGCTTGGCGAGGCCGTTGAAACGCTCCTGACGGCCCGGCCGATAGGCCTGACCGAAGCGGCTGCTGCGGCCCCACATCAATGCGAGGATCGGCAGCAGAAAGACGAAGGTCCCAGCGCCCATCATGTGGAAGACCAGCGCCCAGCCGAGGAGTTTACCAGAGAACAGGACGGCACCAAAGGAGGTGACCGCACAGGCAGCGATCGCGGCGACCGCGACGAAATAGAAGATCTTGACGAAAAAGCCCCAACCAGGCCGTGTCTTCATAAACGGCTCCCGGCCTCGGACGGCCTGGAAATAGTGCCAGCCGATGAAGAGAAGCAGGAGGATGAGGCTTGCAATCATTTTCCAGCCAAAACCCTGGAGTCCTGTTGCATGAGTCGTAGCAAGCATCGGTATAACCTTTTGGTAATTTTCCTAGTAAATCGAAATGGGGGGCGCCGCCGCCTTCCCGGGTCGGCGGCGCCCGGAATGAATCAATCGAGGTCCTGATCTCTCCGGGATCCGTTGAGCAACCGGTTCAGCCCGCTCATCAGATACATCAGCAGGATCAGGCTCAGGAAGCCGGTGGCCGCGAAGGCCGCGATCTTGAAGGCGTCCCTTAGCTTGAAGAACATCTCCCAGACCCGCATCCGCAGGGTGTCCGGGAAAAAGAGCGTGTGCATGGAGACGGTGATCGGCTCTTTATCAGGCGCGGGGCCGACAGCGGTCACGGTTCCATGGAACATCGGCGAATCCGCGGCATGGCATTCGTAGCAGTTGCCGATACCCAACGCCTTCCGTGCGGGCCGCACATCGTGCGCGAACGGCCAAGAGACCGGTGCGGCGGCCGGGTGTTCGGTCACCACTTCAACCTTCTCTTTGGCTTCGTCGAGGCGATAGAGTTTGCCGGAGGAGATGAAGACCGGCTGTGCGGTGGAGCCATCCTCAGCCGTGTCGCCGATCCCTTTCAGCGCCTCGACGAGCTTCTCACGGAAGACCTCGACGACCTTGACCTCTTCATAGGCGGTGAGCGTCGCCTGCTCGTCTTCGGTCAGCTCACTCACCGGCTTGGCGCCGGCCTCTTCTCCGAGCGCCTCAATCCGTTGGTCCTTGGTGAGTGTGATGTTGGCGACTTCGCTCTGGAAGTCCTTTCGAATCCGCAACGCCCTGCGCAAAACCTTGTAGGCGTCAGCCGGCTGGATGGGAGTGACTTCCTCGCCATCGAGCCAGCCCCAGAATGAGGGCCACATCATGCGGTAGGGCGTGATCACGTCGTTGTCGTCCCGCATGAACACAGGCGCCTTGATCCGCGGCAGCTCTTCCGAGGTCCGCGTCTGACTGGCCAGGCCGAAGTTGTGTGCCATGGCGGTTTGCAGGCTCATCGCCGCCTCGCCCGGCAGCGGCCCGGAATGGCATGCCGTGCAGGAGAGCTTTTCTAGGTGCACGGTCGGCAACCCCTTGTGCAACGGCTTCGGCGCGCCCAGGTTGCCGCCGAACTCATCATGCCCCATGTGATGCGAATCGCTGTGCGCCTGATCCATATGACAGCCGCGGCAGCTGAGTTGATCGACCCGTTCACCACTCGGGTGAATCTCGCCCTCGAACCCGCGGACCGTGTGATGGTCCAGTCCGTTTCGATGGCAATCGACACAGGTCAGACCACTCTTGAGGTGGACATCCTCCTCCAGCATCCACTTTTCGGGTGCGTCCTCGCCGACAATGCGTGTGGAATGGCATGCGTAGCAGCTGTTGTTCTCCGGGGTGAGGCGCAGATCGAAGAAGACGGAGCCGTCCTCCTTAAACTTCTTCTTGTCGTACTTGACCTTCGGCAGTTGCGGACCGTTCTCCTTCGCCTCTGCGGGATTGAACCCGCTGGGCAGGCTCTTGACCTCGCCCGAGACCGTGCCCAGGCCCATCGCGACCGTCGACGCCCAGGCGAAGTTCTGCTTATCAATCTCCTTGATCCACTTCTCGTGGCTGTAGGAAGAGTCCATGCCGTGGCAGAGCATGCAGTCGATCTCCAGCTTCCCGGAGAGCGCCCAGATGGCCTCGTCCTCATCGACGACCGGCACCAGCTCGACGTCGGCGGAGTCCGCCTGCTCATCCACCGCTTCGCCTTCGTCGGCCTTCGGCTCCATCAGCGGGTTCTCACCCACCCCGCCGCCCGGCATATGCCGGCCGAACTGGTAGACGAACCGGAAGCGGGACAACCCGATATCGCTCGGCTTGAAGGTGCCGGGGCGGTCACGATAGGAGATCGGCAGTTGGGTGCCGGTCTGGGGATCGACCAAGATCCAGGGCTCACCCGTGCGCCCGTTCTCGATCGCATCGGCTGCGTTGAAGTGGTAGCCGTGCGCGATCTCCTTGTAGTCGTGACACTTCATGCATGTGTGTGCAGGAGAATACGGCGGGGCATTCGGGTCGTCGGGATCGATCTGCGTCCCATTCGCGTCGTAAATCGGAATGATGTGTGTGTACATACTCCGACTGCGCGTCTCTTTATAATTCTCCTGGGCGACTCCCGATTGGGTACTCCCGAAGAGCAGCGCAAGCCCCCAAACCGGCCATAGATGCGCCTTCTTCCCCATGGAGCCGATCCGACTCTTGGTGTGATTCCCTGACTTGAGCATGTTTGCTTCTATCTCTTCCGGTTGTGTCCCGGGCCTAGAGCCCTGCGGGAGCGCCCCACCCAGCCGAACATGTGTGCATCCGGCCCCAAGGCATTCCGATCGCCAGCACTCAGACCCAGGAACGTCAAATAGAAATCCGTTCTGAAAATCCCTTTTAGCCTATGGAAACGAGATCGGCAAAGTCCAGAATGATTCCATCAAAAACGCACGATGAATCCGCCGCGCAGAGCGAGCGCTTCAAAGCTGATCTCACTGACATCATACCCTTTGACCTCTACATCGCTCTCCTGCAGGTCGAACTGATAGCCGAGGCCGAGCATCCAACCGATATACTCGTTCAGGCCGCCCTCCACCTGCGCATTCACAACACCGAGCCAGGCCTCATCCAGGTTGACCCGTTTCCCGCTCACCGCACCAGCCTGCTCTGACGGGCTCACACGCACCGAGGAGTCAACCTCGACGTACCTGACACCCGCCTCGAGCACGAAGCGAAGCGGCTTATCGACGTCCGTGCAGAACAGGATCGAGGGACCGAACGGGATCGTCGTGACATCTCCGCTGGTGCTCAAATCGATGGCAGGGACCGTCTTCGTCTCACGGAACTGGACCTGGTCGACCTCCCAACGGCCTAACCCGACGCCGAAAGCGAGCCCGACATTGGAGTTCATCCACTGCCGCAGCTCCAGCTCCGCGCCACGCTGCCGTTCAAACACGTCCGAATCGCTCGGGATAAACCAGCTCCCCGACACGGCCAATTCATGCTTGGAGCTCCAGTCCTGCGCGAAAATGGCCGGGCTGCAGAGCGTGCACGCGACCAGCACTACCAGCAAAACAACGATTCGTTTCATGCCACTCCCCCTGATCCATAATTGAAGGCTGATGATTTCTCGCCATCTCTTAGCAGATCTCCGGAGACCGAAGCAATCACTTCATTTCGCGGCACGACGTTGCGTGCCGCGGCGCGGGGGCCAAGGGCCCCGCGCGAGGTCGGAGGTCGGAGGTCGGAGGTCAGCTCCAGAGCGCTTCGCGCGAGTTACTGGCCTCTGATTCACCATCGGTAGGCAGAATGTCCTCTGTTCAAATGCCATCGCTTCACCAACCCACTGCGCCTCAGCGCGAGCCCTCCGATCATCAGCAGGCCGAACGTCCGCCAGCCCGTCGCCACCGCCCCACCCACCCCAGCCCTCACTCTGTCCACTCTGTCCACTCTGTCCACTCTGTCCACCTCCCCCCATCAGCAGGCCGAACGTCCGCTAGCCCTTCGCCACCGCCCCACCCACAGCGGGCCTCAGGCTTCCGGCCGCCAGGCCGGAACACAGATAGCCTGCGGGGATCACGAAGAGGGTCAGCAGCGTCGACGTCGCCAACCCGAATACGACCACCGCAGCCAGCGGACGCTGGACTTCCGCGCCGATGCCGTGCGCAAGGAGGAGCGGGAGCAGTCCCAGGATCGTCGTGAGCGCGGTCATCAGGACCGGGCGCAACCGGAGCAGTGCGCCCTCCTCGACCGCCTCGTGCAGGCCATACCCCGCGGCACGCAGGTCGTTGAAGTAACTCACCAACACGAGCCCGTTCTGAACGGCGATGCCGAACAGCGCGATGAAGCCGACCGATGCGGGGACCGAGAGGTATTCACCCATGATCCACAGGCCGAGCACCCCGCCGACTAGTGCGAGCGGGACGTTGACGACGATCGTCATCGCGTCGCGCAGGCTGCCGAAGGCCATCCAGAGCAGCAGGAACACGCCGCCGATCACGATCGGCACGATGATCGACAGCCGGCGCATGGCGCGCTGCTGATTCTCAAACTGCCCACCGAACTCCAGACTGACCCCGGCCGGCAACTCCACCCGCTCCTCGATCCTGTCTCGGATATCCTCCACCACCCCGTTCAGGTCGCGGCCGCTGACATTGCCCTGAACCACCCATCGGCGCTGGTTCCGCTCCCGACTGATCTGGATCGGACCCGTCACCTGCCGCACCTCGGCAACTTGCCCGAGCGGGATGCCGGCCTGATCGACCGTCGCGATCAGGAGTCCGCGTATCGCCTCCGGATCCATTCGAAACGGCTCGTCATACCGCAGATGAATCCCGAACCGCCTGGTGTTCAGGTAGACCTGATCGATCACCTCGCCGCCGACGGCCAGCTCGACCATCTCGAGTACATCGGCAACGTTCAATCCGTAGCGCGCACTCTGGGCGCGATCCACCACCACCTGGATCTGCGGCTGACCGATACTCTGCTCGACCGAGGCATCGACCAGTCCCGGCACATCCTCGATCGCCTCGTAGATCGCGGTGGCCGTCGACTCGAGCTCGTGCAGGTCATCGCCGTAGACCTTGATCGCCAGCTGGCTCTTGATACCGGAGATCAACTCGTCGAACGCGTTCTGAATCGGCTGTGAGAAGTTGAGCTGGACCCCGGGGATATCCTCGAGTTCATGGCGGATTCGACCGATCAATTCGGCTTTGTCTTTCAGGCCGGACCATTCACCTCTCGGTTTCAACGCAAGCTGGATCTCCGCGTAGTTCACCGGATGCGGATGACTCCCCGCTTCGGGCCGCCCGATCCGGGAGACGGTCTCCTCCACGGCGGGTATCTGCAAGATCGAACGCTCCATCGACATGACCGTCTCGGTCGCGTGCTCCAGTGAAATCGAGGGCGCCATGGTCACCCCGATCAGGATGGAGCCCTCTTCCAGGACCGGCATGAACTCCCGCCCGATGAACCGCAGGGAGAGCAGGCTCGCCACAAGGACCACTACCGACGCGCCGAGGACGATCCGCGGCCGGCGGCAGGCCGCCCGCAGGAGTGGCCGATAACCGGCGCGCAGGCGCCGGATGAAGGCGTTCTCGGCGCTGGCCGCGGGACGCATCAGGAAGAAGGAGAGCGCGGGCGCCATGAAAAGCGCGACCGCAAGCGAGCCCAGGAGTCCGAATACCAGCGTGAGGGCAAGCGGCGTGAACATCTTGCCCTCCACACCCTCCATGCTGAAGAGCGGCAAAAAGACCATCACGATGATCCCGATCGAGAACGCAATCGGTCGACTCACCTCACGAGCGGCGGCCGCGATCACTTCACGCTTTGCCCCGGGCTCCGCCTGACCGCCGCTCAGATGCCGGAAGATGTTTTCGACCATCACGATGGCACCATCGCCCAGCATCCCGATCGCGATCGCGATCCCGCCCAGCGACATCAGATTGGCCGAGACCCCGTTGGCTCCCATCAGCAGGAGCGCAATGAAGACGCAGACCGGGAGCGACAGCCCTACGATCAGTGCGCTGCGCCAGTTGCCGAGAAAGAGTGCGAGCACAAGGATCACCAGCACGCCGCCCTGCATGAGCGCCTTCTTAACGGTCCCCGTCGCTTGGGCGACCAGCTCGGATTGGTCGTAGTATGGGACCAGTGCAACGCCCTCCGGGAGGAGCGCGCGGACCCGTTCCACCTGCTCGTGCAGGCGCGCGATCACCTCGGACGTGTTGGCGCCATAGAGCTGCATTACGATGCCGGAGACGACCTCGGTCTCGCCGTTATGGGTCACCACGCCGCGCCTGATCTCCCGCCCGAACTCCACGCGTGCGACATCCCCGATGCGCACCGGCACACCACGTACCACCTTGATCGGGATGTCGCGAATGTCATCGAGCCCCTCGATCAGGCCGAGCCCGCGGACCAGGTGTTCTTCAGCCCCCAGAACCAGGAACTGCCCGCCCACGTTGCGGTTGTTGTCACGCACCGCATCCACCACCGCGTCCAGGGTCAGCCCATACTGCCGAAGCTGGTTGGGGTTCAGATGTATCTGGTACTGCAGGACGTGGCCGCCCATGGAGAGGACATCGGTCACCCCGGGTACGGTCTGCAGCTGGAACTTCACCACCCAATCGTTCAGCTCCCGAAGCCAGACATCGAGCTCCTTCCCGCCGGTGTCGACACGCTCCGGATCCGCGCTGAGGTAGTAGATGAAGACCTGGCCCAAGCCGGTGGAGATCGGCCCGAGTGCCGGCGGTTCATCCATGTGCGGCAACTGCCCAATCACGCCGCCCAGGCGCTCGCTCACCAGCCGGCGTGCGAAATAGATGTCCACATCGTCCTCAAAATAGACGTAGACAACCGACATCCCAAAGGCCGAGGTCGACTTGATCTGCTGTACGCCCGGAAGTCCGTTCATGGCCGACTCGATCGGATAGGTCACGAGCCGCTCCATCTCCTCCGGCGCCATGCCGTGGCCCTCGGCAAACACCGGTACCATCACGGGGGAGATGTCCGGAAACGCATCCACCGGCATCACCCGGTACTGGTGGATCCCCCCCAGGATCACGCCCACGATGGCGATCAGTACGATCCCCGGATATTTCAAAGCTGTTTCGGTGATTCGATTCAACACGATTGCACTCTCCTCATCCCGATGGCGACCCATCTCCCCACGCCGGCTCCTCGCCCTGCCTCACCCCCGCGGCCGAAACGCCGAAACGGCGCGGTGCGGCCCTCGCAGACAACGCCGCTCAATGTCCGTGCCCCGCATGCGAGCCGAGGTTGTTGGTGACCAGCATCGCCTTGAGCGCAAACCCGCCCGCCTCCACATAGACCGCGCCCGGTTCCAGTCCGGCCAAGACCTCCACCGCGGCGCGCGTGCGCCGACCCAACACCACCGGTTGCGGAATAAACTCCTCGCCCTCGGGGATAAAGATGACATCCTGTCCGTCCAGCTGCTGGATCGCCGTGACCGGAACGAGAACCGCGCCGCCCTGCTCGCTGTGCAGCAGCCTGCCGGTCACAAACATCCCGGGCCGCCACGCGCCCGCTGGGTTGTCGAGCACCACCCGGACCGTGCCCGTGCGCCCCTCACCCTCCAACACGGGCGCAACCAGACGCACCACTCCCTGCGCCTGCCCGTCGTGGCCGTTCGCGATCTCCACCGTCTGCCCCGGCCGCAACCGGCCCAGATCCCGGACCGGCACCTGGAAGTCCACCCAGACCGTCGAGAGATCGGCGATCGTGAGGATCTCACTCTCCGGCGAGATCCATTCCCCACGGGTGATGTGCCGCTGCACGACCGTGCCGGCAATCGGCGCAAGGATCTCCACCCGCGAGAATGGGACATGATCGCCCTCGGCATGCTCGCCCTCGGCATGCGCCGCATCGCCCGAGTGCTCAGCGCAGTCCTCGCAGTTGGGGTCGGTGCAGACCTCCTCGTGGCTGGCCTGACCGCCGTTGAAACTGCGCAACGTCTCCAACCGGTGCGGGTCAATGCCCAGCAGCAGCAACTGCTGTTCCGCCATCCGCAGACGGAACTGGTTGGTGCGCAGCCGCCGCTCCAGTTCGATCACCTCGAGACTCGACTCGAACGCAGCAGTGTCCTGTGCCGTCAGGAATTCGGCCTTGGCCTTCTCAAAACCGCCGACCGCCTCCCAGTAGTCATTCTCCGTCGTGATCTTGTCCGCAAAGAGCTTTTCCCTCCGCTGGAGCCCGTTCCGGGCGACCCAGAAGTCCGCATACGCAGAGAACAGCAGGGTTCGATACCGGCCCATGTCGCCGTACTCACGCCCACGCAACTCCTCCAGCGCGGGCTCGGCCTTCAGATCTGCCAGTAGGTTCGCCGTGTTTTCTGCGATGATGCGCGCACGATCCAGATCGATCGTGCAGCAGCCGACCTCGTTATAGACCTCGAAATACGCGGCCTTCGCCTCACCGAGCTCGAGGCTGTCCATCACGGCCAGGACCTGTCCCTGGCTGACCCTGTCGCCGACCTCGACCACAACGCTCTCGGCAATCCCCGGGGTTCGCGGAACCAGGTGCACCAGGGTGTCCTCGTTCATCTGGACCTCGCCCAGCAGATTGATCTCCGAGGTCAGCTCTCCGCCCGCGGCGACAGCAATCCGCAGGCCGACCCGCTCGCGCTGCGCCGGGGTCAGTGCGATCAGCGACTCGGTGTGCCCCTCCGCTTCGGCATGATCGTGCCCGGCATGCGCATCCACATCGGCCGATGCTTCCGCGTGCTGGGGCACCTGCTCATGATCGAAGCCGTCTTCGTGCCCCGTCGGGTCCGCGTGCGCTTCCTCGCCCTCCTCCGCGTGCTCATGGTCGTGCTCATCACCGATCGCGGTTGCGTCCGGTGTGGTTGCAGACAGGCGCGGCGGGATCCATTCCGACACCCCCCAGCCCACAATCGCCAGCAGCACAGAAAACAGTAGAGCCTTATGAATAAAGGTGAATTTCATGACAAACCTCCGGTCTCAAGAAAAAGTCTTAATTCCCATCGACAACTGACGCATCAGCCGGGGGCGCCGGCACCAACAGATGCTCCAACCCGGCCAGCAGGACTCGTTCCTCCTGCAACAGTGCGGAGTGCGCACGCTGCGCTTCGAGGAGTCCGCGCCGCGCCTCCAGGACGTCGATGTACCCTTGCATCCCCACCTCGAACCCACGGTTCACGGCGGCGAACGCGGCCTCCGCCGCGGGGAGCAGTTCCTGCTCCATCGCGCGCAGCTCCTCACGCAGGGATCGCAGCTGCATAGCGGCGTTCAACAGCTCCGTCCGCCGCTCCAGTAGAGCCTGCTCGAACTCCTGTTCCGCCTGCAGTACGCCCGCTCGCGCCGCATCAATCCCGCCCTGGTTCCGGTCGAAAAACGGCATCGGCAGGCTTAGTTCCACGAAAAACGCGTGGTCGTCCGACTCATTGAAATGCTGAACGCCCCCTGCCACATCAGCGTTCGGCCAGGCATCAGCCTTCGCCAGTGCCAGCTCCCATTCCGCAAGCGCGACCGTTGCGCGCAGGGCCTCGAGTCCGAGCGAAGCCTCCAGCCCGGCCAGCAAGGCATCCGCCTCCAAGGGTAGGTCCACACCCGCCTGCCCGGGATCAGCAGCAGCCCGATCAAACCGTGGCAGGTCCTCACCCCACGCGGCTGCAAGCGCGTACCGGCTCGACTCCAGATCACGCTCCGTGCGGGCCAATGCCAGACGTGCGGCAGTCAACTCCGACGCGGACTTCGTGAGCTCGATCGCGGAGACATCCCCCGACGCGTGCCTCTGCTCCATCGCCGAATGACTCTCCTCGGCCAGACGCAAGTGCTCCTGTTGCAGCCCGGCCAGGTCCTGTTGATAGAGCACCTCCGCAAACCGGGTGCGCACGGTGTGCTCCAACCCCGCCGCCGCCGCACACCGTTCCAGCCAGGTCCGCTGCACTGCGAGCTCGGAAAAGCCCCGCTGGGCGCGCCGCTTGCCGCCTAACTGAACCTCCTGCTCCACCCCCAGCCGCGTGGCCATCGCATCGGTCCCCGAATACCCACCGGAGCCGCCGACTTCCTCGACTTCACTGACCAACGCGGGGTTCGGCAGCAAGACCGCCCGCCGCGAGGCGGCACGCTCGGCTTCCAGCTTATACGAGGCTGCCTTCAATCCCGGGTGCCGCTCCAGCGCCCATTCCAGGGCCTGTTCCAGGTGCAGGACCTCAATGGCTTCGCCAGCCGGCTCTGCCGTTTCGGCAGCCGCGGCATGCGCGCTCGCCGCGGATCGCGGTGCGGATGGGTCTGTCGCCGCCAGCGGCACAGGCTGGTCCACCGCACAGCCGGTCAGCCACAAACCGGTTATCCCCACAAAAAACAGAACGAATACTCTCATCTGACACCCCTTGAATCCAATGCACCCGCCGGCAGCATGAGCGGTCAAACCGTAGCCGGGTAGAGGTAGGCAACTGATCCAGAACAGGCACACACAGACACGCCCGTTCTCCGAACTCGAATGCGGGGTGGGATCAGATAATGAGAATAACAGTCCGCAGGACGTCGGGTCCGCTCGAAGCGGACAACCGCCCGGGCACGACAGGTCCGGGTCGATTCTCCAGCGCGGCAGGGATGGTGAGATTACACCGTTGCGGTACCAGCGCGACAGGCGCGATTCCAAGCTCGTGATGCGATAGCACGCGTCGGGCGTCGGCCCCATACAGGTCTCGCTCGGGCAGGAAGAAGCAGAGGTCGAGGCACTCGTTGTGTTCACATGCGCCGTGCCGGCCCGCGGGATCGACATGCGCCGCCTCGGCCTCACCGGCTGAGTCACACGCCTCCATGTGCATGTGCCCCCACAGGCCGAGGCAAACAGAAATATGAAGCCCGGCCGGGATCAACCCGATCAACATCAGGCTCAACCCGATCAGGATCCTGAGACTATGGAATCGATAGGCCATGTTTCTTTTTGCAGACGCTTCCGATGCGATCGGCATCAGGGAATGGCAACCTAACGACCTATACAAGACCTTGTCAACTGGATGCCCATCCGGAGGTCTCGCGCAGAGGCGCTGAGGCGCTGAGGGGGATAGTGAGGACGGAGATTGCTGAAACGTTGAAGCCGTTTTCGGGAACCGTCTTGGCCGGCAGGAAACCCCAAACCCCCGTAGACAGAGCTCGTCCGAAAAGGTCTTCGGATCCGGATGGGGAGGACTCCCGCAGAGATCGCAGA
>CALLYA010000256.1 GCA_937875495.1 uncultured Verrucomicrobiota bacterium | reverse complement strand
GATCCGTCCGATCCGTCCGATCCGTCGAAATCGAAATCGATTCCTGTTCCGGTATGCCTCTTGCCCTCATGGCCCGCTCCAACTTCCTGGCCGAGTTGTGTCAGCACCGACACAACTCGGCCAGGAAAGTCCCCGTGCAAACCGACCTTCGGCCCTCTCCTCCCCCCTCACGGGCCCCATCGGGTTCGCTTCCATCAAAAGGCTAAACCCGCGGGAAGCGCAGACGCCGGAGCGTCAGAACACCGAAGATCACCGCCGCAACGAGATAGAGCGAAACCGCCAACAGAATGATGTCGGGGCTGTACCCACCTGCCACGCCGGTCCCGGGTGGAAGCATTTGCGTATCCGTTAACCACCCCTCCACGAACAACAGCGGCGAGAGCATCATCACACCCCAGTAGGTCACCCACGCCTGGAGCGGTCCCTGATCTAAGACGCCCACTTCGGATACGATCATGTATACAAACGGAAACAGACCGTTGATCACCGCCAGTGCCACCGTCACGATGTTCATCGACACCATGGTCCGCTTGGTCATGCACGACACCCACAGCGCAAACGTGCAGTAGCAGAGATACACCACCAGCAAAAAGGCGTACCCGAAGAGGAATTTCCAAGGGCTCACCCCGCCGATGAACGTACAGAAGAGAATCATCGGCAGCCCGCACGCAAAGAGCACCCACCCCAGCGCCATCGCAGAGGCCAATTTCCCAGTCCAGATATCCACCGGCCTCAGCAGCGTCGTGATCACCAGCTCGAAGCTGTTGCGCTCATGCTCCATCGATATCCCTCCGCACGAACTCAGAGGACCGATCACACAGAGCAACACAAACTGGCTCCCGAGCAGGACCAGGAACAAGCTCTCCCCGTCCAGCCCCTGGTTGTCCAACAACACCACCAGCCCTAAGACCAACAGCGCGACCAGCGCAAGCAGGTAAAGGCTCAACACGAAGATGATGCCCCACCCCCGGAAGCGACTCCGCAGCTCGATCTGGAAAATGGCGTAGCCCGGCCAGCGTTTCATGCTCCCGCCTCCTCCTCTTCCAGCATATGGAAAAAGAGGCGGTCCAGCCCCGAAGAGACCTCCTCAACCCGATTGAACAACAGCCCCTCCCTGCCCAGATCCACCAGCAGCCGTGAAAACTCCTCCTCCGTCCCGGCATAGTCGAACTCGAGCACCAGCCCCCCTACCTCGACCCGCTCGACATAGGGCGCCTGCAAGAGGCGCAGATGCGCACGCGCCGGCTCTGCCATAAAACGCACCCGAAACCGGCGCAGCAATCGCCAATGCCGACCCACCTCCTCCAGGGTCCCACATGCCGCCATCCGCCCCCGATGCAAGAATCCCACATGTGTACAGAAATCGGTCAGGTCAGGGAGGATATGCGAGCTGATCACGATCGTTTTGCCGATGCGATTCAGTTCCAAAAGCAGGATCCGCAACTCGTATCGCGCCCGCGGATCGAGACTGGCCGCCGGCTCGTCCAGCAACAGGATCTGCGGATCGTGTACCAATGCCCTGGCCAACGCCAGCTTCTGCCGCATCCCCTTCGACAGCGACTCGACCAGGTCATCGCGGCGGTCGCTCAGGTCGACCACCTCCAGGACGTCGTCCACCACCCCGTTCAAGTTCCGCGTCGGCACCTCAAACGCCCGTGCATAGAAGCCTAGACACTCCCGAACCGTGATGCCTAAGGGAAATCCGAACGTCTCCGGCATGTACCCGATCTTGCGGCGGACCTCCCGAACCGCTTCCCGGAGATCCACGCCGTCCACCTTCACCACCCCACCATCCGGCTTCAACAAGGTCGCCAAGACCCGTAACGTCGTCGTCTTGCCCGCCCCGTTCGCTCCGATCAACCCATAGACCGCCCCGCGCGGTACCGTCATTCCAAACCCACGCAGTACCCTGCGCCCGCCTAACTCCTTCTCCAGTGAGTCCACCTCCAACACAGGCCCGTCCTCCCTCCGTCCCCCTGTCGCAGGTTGTGTCACTTTGCCTCCAATCGCACCGCTGAAAGGTCCAGGCCCACGGTTGCAGCCTCATCGTGGCGTATCATGCGAAATCGCAACGACCCGGTGCCGGGGCTGAGATAGTCCGCCACAGGCTCTAAAACCGCCTGCTGATTGGTCAACCGTAACCATTTCCCCAGTCGCCAGTGATAGAGATCGACGCTCCAACCCGGCTCGACCTCCGCCAGGTCCCACCGCAAAATATACCCCTGATCCCTCGAGACCAGTTCCTGTACGACCGGTTGCAGGCGAAAATATTGCGGTCCGTCCGTCCAAAATTCCAGAAACCCCTTCGTAAGAGAATCATCCAGGATCGGACCCGAACCACCCGGCTTGTCGTGGTCAAGTCCCAACCATGTGGAACTACCAAATCCGTCCAAGGAACTGAAGACCAGGTTGGTTCCCCGCACACTGGAACCCAAATCCCATTCGGGTTCACCGAGGCCGATGAACACAATCGACTCCTCCACCGCCCAGTCTATATCGGAGCGGCTTCCCCCAACTCGTGGAATCGGACCCGGTTCCACCGCTCCAGTCTCAAACTGTACTCTCAGTTCTGCTTTCCGATCCCAGCGCCAGCGCCAGGTGGACCTCTGCCTCCGTCGCCATTCCCGCAACCATTCTTCTTGAGTAAAATAATCTTCAATCGGCTCCAACTCGGCCTCACCCGCCTGTCTTCCTTCCAGCCGTACGCCCCACACATGATCGGCATAGCTGACAATCCCATGGAGCGCACGCCACCCCTCTGGGAAGCGCCACCGCAAACGCCCCATGAGTGCACCATCCTCCCCAACCCCGGTGATCAGAACCCGCCCCCACACCTGCGGCAGCTCGATCATCCGGTCACTCTTCAGATAGCAGCGGCGTCCACCCTGCATCTCCAGCGTCATCCGCCCCCCATCAGCTCCGCGGTCCCAGCGCATTTCATCGAACCCGTCTCCGGTGACCAGATGCGTCTCAAGCCGGTCCAGTTCCAGACGCCCATTGACGGCAGGGGCAAGCATACTCAGGGCATGGTCGATCCCGAGTACTGTCCCGCCCACCTGCCCATCCCCCAGCGAGGGCCACTGAATAACCCGCAATCGAGCACCGCGTATCGCCGTGGATTGCATCGATTTCGCGACGATCAACAAGACCATGGAGGCGATCACGGCCAATAGCGGCCCCACCCACACAAGGTCCGGCAGCCGCCTGCGCCGATACATGATCCACATCGCAGGGATCATGAGCAGGACCAGAAACCCGAAGAGCACAGCCAACATCGGCCTGTATTGCATCAAATCCTGAGATACCTCTTTCGGGTACCAAACCGAGTTCCGCGATTTGAGATAGCCCGGCATATCCCCACAGTAGCAATCCGCCCAACCTTCCAGCAGAGGCAGGGCGATCTCCTCCTCAATCGCCTCCGAGCGTGGGTCCATCGGTAAAAATCGGACCTCGCCCATCCCCCATGCATGGATCCCCGCCGGGGCTTCCTGCAATTCAGCGTCGGACCACCAATCAGTCCAAGATTTCCCCCAATGCAGCCCCTGCGACAGCGGTGAGACCAACAGGATCCCACCTACCCCCACGTACGATCGGAGCACGGCGCAGAGCCCAGGGTGATCCGCCGCCAGCAGCTCCGATGAGATCATAATGAGATCGACACCCAGCAACAGCGCAGGCTCCTCCGGCCAAGCATCGCGATCCGCACTGTCCCAACGAAAACCCATCTGGCCTTCCTCGCCTCGCATGCCGGCGTTCGTGGATTTCAACCATTGAACGCTCCTGTGATGCTCCGGTGCACTCGCCGAATCCTCCAGGATCAAGCACCAGCGCATGTTCTCGTTTGTGGAGACACGTGCAATCCCGCGCCAATCGTCCACGGTATTGCCATCCGTGTCGATCAACCGCGCATGAATGGCCAAAGAACCCTGCGCTACGATCGGCAAGGAGAGCAGCTTGGTCGTGTGGCCGCTCAGAAACAGATCCGTGACCATCCGCTCCGCCGAATCGACCACCAGCCGCCCATGCCAATCCGTCGCCCCCGTGTTGCGACATTCAAGCTGCAAGCATTGAACCCCGGCGCCCCACGCGATCCGTCCATCGAGGTCGACCAGGGCAGAGCCCTGCCCAAACCCGCCGATCGCCGGTACCCACGCAAGCCACCAACAGACCCAAATCTTCAGCTTCTTTCCCATACGACCGTTCAATGGAAGCGCCGTCCCGGCGCTGGTTGTCGAAAATGATCCCGGCTCAAAGCCCACGCTTCTCACGCGCCCGCTTCTTCGCCTCCAATAGCTGCTGCGTGAACGAGGTCGCTCCCTCTTCGGTCCTCGGATCGGCCGCCGATGGCTCAGTCGGCTCCGCTTCCTCGGGCGGGACGACCGGTTTCGGAGCCTTCGGTTTCACACCCGTCGACTTCCCGGCCGCCTTGCGCCTCGACGGCGCCTTGCCTACCGCCGGTTGCGGGGCGGTTGCCTCCTGCGGCCGTTCCACGGCCGGCCGGGTGGACTGACGCCGTAATGCCGCCTTGCGCTCCAACAGTAACGACAACGCCTCATCCCGCTCCGCCGTCTTGCGTGTGGGTATCCAGCGCAGACACCACGCCCGGATCGCCAGCCACTG
Organism: uncultured Verrucomicrobiota bacterium; assembly: GCA_937875495.1. Classification (GTDB taxonomy): domain Bacteria; phylum Verrucomicrobiota; class CALLYA01; order CALLYA01; family CALLYA01; genus CALLYA01. The sequence goes on along the minus strand of CALLYA010000256.1, from coordinate 5,034 downwards.
GGAACGCTCGAGCATCACACGCCGCACCCCGACATCGAGTAAAAAGAGGATCAGCGCCCAGATCAGCAGCCGCTCCATCAGGTCCTTCGGCACCTCCGTCACCCGACGATCATGCTCAAACGGATTGCCAAGACTGTCCAATACCTGCCCGTCCGTCGCCTGCGCGATCTGCTCCAAGGTCCCCGTGCTCGCTTCCAACGCCTGAAACTCCGGGGAATACGCCTGCGCCGTTCCAACCACCTGCGTCGAGACCACCTGCCCACCCGCCTCCTGGACCAGGTTCACCATGTAGGCACCAACCTTGCCCGCGGGAAAGACCGCCTCGTACTGGCCAGGCCCACTCTGCTCCAGCAAGATCTCCCGGCTCTCCCCGTCCGGATCCACCACACGCCCCTTCAGCTCCAGAAAATTGAGGTAGTTACCCCGCTCGTCCAAGGCGTCCACTCTGAGCTTGCCCTCCGTCCCCTGGACCTCCACCAACGCCTCGAAATCAGAGCTCTGCAGCTGTCGAAACGCCCAGCGCGAGACCTGCGTCCAAAACTTGCCGTAGTTCGGCCAGCCCATCCAGGGCGCCGCCCAGCGCGCCTTCGCATCCGATGTGAACGCGACCGTCCGGCCGAGCCCGTACTGCCAGTGCGCCAAAAGCGGGTCGCCCTTCTCGCTCACCAATGCCAACTCCGCCCTCGGCTTGGGCGATGTCGCCACATAGCCCAGCATCTGAGGGAAGCCGTCCAAACCGCGCAGCGGTTCCGTGTACGTGTGGATCTCCGGCGTGAACGGCTCCTCGAAGATGCTGCTCTTCAAAATCACCGCCGCTTCCTTGATGAAGATCTGCGGCAGGTCTTCCGGTCGCCGCACATCCCAGTACCGCCCCTTTCCACGCTGCGCGATCTCCGCCATCTTCTCCGGACCGTTCGTCCCGGGATGCGGCCCGATCATCACCGTGGAGACCGTGATCTTGTCCGCCGTAATCCGATCCAACAACGCAAGCGCCGGCCCGGAAGGGTCGCCGTCACTGAAGACAATGATGTGCTTCAGGTGCGCCTGCGTCTCCTTCAGGGCCTTGTGCGCCATCTCCAAGGTCGCGTCGAAGTCGGGCATGTCCCCCGGGTTCATCCGCTGGATCATCCCGCCCTTTTCAGCCTTGTCGCCGACCGGCCCGACCGGGAAAAGCCACTGCTCCTGTCCCGCCCAGAGCAATACCCCCAGCTGATCCCGCGGTCCCAGCGCCTCTAAAGAAGCCAACGCCGTCTGGCGCGCCCAGTCGTTGCCGCCAGGGAACTCCGTCGTGTGCATGATCAGCACAAGTGCCCCGCTCGGTAGCACCTTCTTGCTCGATAGATCCATGGAGACCGGCAGCATCTCCTCCAGCGGCGTCCCGCGATACCCGCCCGCCGTGAAACTCTCATCCCCGCCGATCGCAACAATCCCCACCCCAAAATCACGCGCGGCACTCTGGAGCATGCGCATCTGCCGGATCGACAGCGAGCCCGCCGAGACATTGCTCATCAGGACCAGATCGAAGTCCTGCAGCTGCGCCAGCGTCTCCGGTATCCGGTCGACCGGGAGCAGAACTATCTCACCCTCAATCTGACGCAAGGCGTCAATCAGCGGCTGCGCCTGCGCCGGATCGGATTCCACCAGCAACATCCGCGGCCGCCCTCGCACGGACGTGTACCCGATCGCACGGTTGTTCTGCGGCACGGAATCGCCGTCCACCTCCAACACCACTTCGTAGGAATAAAACCCGGGCTCGTTCAGTGTCTCCTGGAAACTGTAGAGGTTCCGCCCCGGCGTCAGTTGCACCCGCTGCTCCTGCAACCTGCGCCCGTTGCGGGTCAGCCAGAGCGTTCCCTCCGCCGCCTGTGACGCGTTCAGGTAGAGCCTCGCCTCAAAACGCTCACCCTCCTGCACCGTCGATGGCATATCCACACGCTCCGCCATGAACTCGCGCTGGTAGTTGTACGTGATCGGCAGGACATCCACCGATACCCCCGCCGCCTTCGCCTCCAGCGCCTCGGCCAGCGCGTCACCCTGCGTCTGATTGCCGTCACTGATCAACACAACCCGCTTCTGGACATGCTCCGGAAAGGCGGCACTCGCCAAACGCAACGCCCCAGCTATGTCCGACGAATCCCGATCCACAATGCTGAAGATCCGCTCCAAAACCATCGGTTTCGGCTCGGACGGCAGCTCCAGACTCGCCGTCCCGCCGAAGACCAGCAGCCCAACCTGATCCCCGCTCTCCTGCTTCCGTTGCTGGGAGTTCTCCTGAATGAAACGCAGGAGCTGCTCCTCAAACCGGGCCGGTATGCTCAGGGAACGATCCAGCGCATAGATCACCGCCATCCGGTCATGCCGATCCAACCATTGCAATCCCGCCAACGCCGCCACCAGCAGGATCAAGACAAGCGCTCGCAACAGATGCGATGCCCACCAGCGGACCGGTCCCAGGTCCGTCCAGGAACGGCGGGACACCCACCAGATCCAAGGAAGCAGGACCAGTAGACTCAGCAACCACCACGGTTGTAACATGCGCATGGCCATCAGTTCCGATCCTCCCAGTAGGCCAACAACCCCTCTGTTTCCGCAACCAGGATCCGGTGGTGATTGGAATCCGCCACGATCAACGCGTCCTCAGGCTCGACAAGGTCGATCGACCATGGGTTGAGCAGATCGAGTGCAGGATCGGCGTTCAGACCGAACATCCCCAACCATCGCCCTTCCGAATCAAACACCGAAATCCTGCTGTTGCCATACTCGCAGACGTAGAGCCGGCCTGTCGTATCCACCGCCACATCATAGGGGAATCGCATCTGTCCCGGTCCGTTTCCAGCCTCACCAATCACCTGCAATAGCCGGCCATCACCATCAAAGACCTGCACCCGATGATTGCAGGCATCGGCCACATACAACCGCCCCGCCGACCAGGCCAGCCCCTCCGGCCGCTTGAACGCCCCAGGCTCCTCGCCGTAACTCCCCCATTGCTGCAGCAGCTCCCCCTCCACCGTGAACCTGCGCACGCGATGAAAATGCCCGTACTCCACCAGAAAGAGATGCCCTCCTCCGTCCCAGACCACATCCCGGGGAAAGGTCAGATCGACATCCGCAAGCCCGAACTGCCCCCACTGCTTCTCCAGAACACCATCCGGGGCAAAGAGGTTCATCCGACTGTAGTGCGGTTCGCCGACCCAAACGCCCCCGCCTTCGCCCAACGCCAAACCCTTGGGCTTGCCCAGCTCGATCTCCGGCATCTGCCACTGCCCCAACCACCGCCCGTCCAGACTGAGATGCTGTACCCGACCCGTCATGTCCACGACATAAAACCCGCCGCCACCGTCGCCGGCCACCGAACGCGGCTTCTGAAACTGGCCCGGACGCAACCCCTGCTCTCCGACCCACCTGAAAAAAGGATAGCGGCCGGCGGTAGCCCCCGAATCCCGGGCGCACCCGATCCCCATGCTCAGCATGACCGTGCAAACCGCCGGCAGCAGCATTCGCGCTATGTTTCCCACTCCCAGCATCGTCCTCGCATCCCTCGTCGAAGCAGTCCCGCTTCCATCACACCAAGGTGAACCGTGCATACCGAACCGCAGCACAGACCCCGAAAAACCCATCCTATCATAACCTACCCGACCGACCAGACCTGTTCCCATTATCACGCATAAGATTCCGGCATCGCCATCGGGATGATCCGAATGCCGTCTCCCAAGCCCTCCGGCAATAAATGGCTCACCACAATCGTGGCCAACCCCGACCGATTCCGCTCCAGGCGGATCATTTCAAACAGTTCCCCAGCCTGCCCGGACGGCAGTTCGGCAAATGGCTCGTCCAGCAACAGCAGCCGCGGACACCCAATCATGCCCCGCGCCAACGCCAACCGCCTTCGTTCACCGCCACTCAGCCTGCCCGGCTCATGCCCGGCACGCGCCTGCAATCCGACGCGCTCCAACCAGCGCTCCGCTGCCGCCCGCCGTTCCTTGCGTCCCGTGCCCTCCCTCTTTTGAACCAATTCCAACTGCGCCCGTGCACTCAGGTGCGGCCACAGCGCCAAATCCTGAAAGACCATTCCGACCCCGCGCTTGCGAGCAGGCAGATGCACACCTCGCGCGGCAACTGTTTCACCCCAGAGCTGAATCTCCCCCGCATCCAACCGTTCCAGCCCGGACACCAGCCGGATCAGCGTCGTCTTGCCCGCACCGGAGGGCCCCATCAAGATGACCGGCTCGCCCTCACCCACCTCCAGATCCACCCCGTCCAGGGCGACCACCCCGCTCGGCCAGACCTTGCACAAACCGCGGCATCGAACGGCTAACATAGACGCCCCCTCCCCAACTTCGTCACCGCCCAACCACCCGCCAACAACGGGCCCAATCCCAAGATCAAGACCCAAAGACAGGCAGCGGCGACTTCGTCCTCATAGCCGTAGTGCAACAGGTGAAAGACCCGCATCATCAACGTTTCCATCCCCGCCGGCGCCACCATGACCAGCAGTCCCGTCTCCGCCAGGATCAGCCAATAGGCCACCGCCCAGCCGACCAAAAGCCCCGGCGCTAACAACGGCAGGGCAATGACGAAAAAAACCCGCCGGCGTGAAATCTGATGCAACGCCGCCGCCTCAAACCACGAACGCGGCAACGTCGAACCCATCAATCGCATCACCTTGACCGGCGCGAACAAGGTCCGCACAGCCAATAACACAATCAGAAACCCGGTCGTCGGGTAGAACCAACCGGCCCATGCCAGACTGCTCAATCCACGCACACAAATCGCGCCCAGCAGTACCCCAGGCATCAACCACGGCAGCAACAGCAATGAGTCCCGCACCTCCAACACCGAACCGCCCCGTACGCCACCACCTAAGACCAGCCCAAGCATCACCCCCAACCCGCCCACCACCGCAGCGATCGTCGCTCCGCCAGCCGCCACACCCACCGTCTGAGCCAGAAGCCCACGGTCAAAACGGCCGATCTGTGCAAACGCATTCCAAACCGCACCCTGCGCATCGACCAAAGCCGCCAACGGCAAACCGAC
>CALLYA010000255.1 GCA_937875495.1 uncultured Verrucomicrobiota bacterium | reverse complement strand
AATACACCTCTGCGCCCTCTGCGATCTCTGCGGGATACCTCCCCATCCGGATTCGAAGACCTTTTCGGACAGGCTCGAGCTAGAGGTCGTCCGAAAAGGTCAATGGCAAAGCAAGATCGGGCTCGCTATCGGGATCGGTATCGAATGGACGCGTGAGGGGATTCGGCCATTCAGAACCGGGTACCGCAACCGTATTGTTGCGGTGCTGACCCAACTCGGCGGTGAAGTTTGAGCGGTCCATGAGGGCCAGGTGCCAACCAGAACAGGAATCGATTCCGATCCCGATTCCGACCCCGACCCCGATTCAGACAATGATCTGACGGATCGGCAACCATTGCCTGGAGGCGACGCATGATGGAACGCGCCTTTTCGGATACCCACGAGCTATCCGGTGGCACTACAAAACCGCGGTTGCCGGGAGATGCACTTCAGGGCGGATCGCGCGGCATTCCAGGCAGGCCGTATCCCGCCTTGGATCAACGAGCTCCTGATTCAGGATAGATTAGATACTCCTTGCGCGCCTTCTCAAAGGAACTGCTTTCGGCCTGAAAGCCGGCTTTGAGTGCTTCAGACACCGTCCCCAAAATGATCGCCTCCCGCACCGTGGCCGTGCCGCAGAGCCTGTCGAAATGCGCCTGCCGCCATTCGAACTGCTCTGGGGCGATTTTGAAAATCGTGTTCACGATCAATACACCCGCCCAAAACGGCTCGATCCGGTCACGATCCGTCAGCAAAATCCGCACCCCACGGCACTCTTGGCCTCGATGCTTCGAAGAAGTCGGCGTGAAGACGGCAGCGGCAAAGCGCATACCTGGAAGGTTCAACGCATTGAGCGCCTGCTCAAGCTTATCCGAATCCAGCCAGGGCGCGCCAAATTGAAGAAACGGCTGGTCAGTCCCACGGCCCTCCGAAATATTGGTACCCTCCAGCAGGCAAATTCCAGGGTACACAGCGGCCGTTGCGATGTCGGGGATGTTCGGGGAGGGCCGAATAAAACCGAGTCCGGTCTCTTCATACCAAAGCTCACGGGACCAACCGGTCATGGGCACCACGGCCAAATCTGCACGCCGTCCATCTTCCAACCAACCGGCGCCGTTGAACATCTGCGCCAGCTCGCCGATCGTCATGCCGTGGCGGACAGGAATGGGGTGTAACCCGACGAAACTGGAATACTCAGGCTCCAGCAGCGGACCCTCGACATGCAGGCCCGTAATTGGATTGGGCCGGTCCAATACAACAAACCGCTTCCCAGTCTCCGCCGCAGCCTCCATCGCAAGGGACATCGTCGATGTATACGTGTAGAACCGCGCGCCTACGTCCTGGATATCGAACACGAGCACGTCCACCGCCTCCAACATGGCTGCCGTCGGCTTGAGCGTCTTGCCGTAAAGACTGTAAACAGGCAGACCACGGACCGGATCCGTGCTGCCCTCCACGCGCGCGCCGGCATCCTCGGTGCCATACAGTCCATGCTCCGGACTGAACAATGCCGTCACCTCGACACCCTCCATTGCATCAAAGACCTCGACAATATGCCGGCCCTGCCGGTCGCAGGCCGTGTGGTTGGCAATGATCCCGACGCGCTTGCCCTCGAACAGGCTCCGATAATCATCCACCCGCTCCAAGCCCGTGCGGACCGCAGCACCGCAAACGGTATGGAACCCTATAAAAACCAATAGCGGCAGCATCTTCATATTGGAGAACCTCCTAACCTAAAGAAATCAGGCTACATCAACGCCAATCCAGTGGCAAACCATATGCACTGCGAGGCTCCAGGGGTCCGGATGGGGACGACTCGCGCGGAGGCGTAGAGGGGAGATAGGAAGAACAGGGAATGCAGAAACGTCGAATCCTCTTTCCGCAACTGCCTTGGGCAGCAGTCAACGCCCCCCACCCTCAAAATAGGTTTGGATCAGGGCATATGCCCTACCCCCCCCCATGGCCCGGTCGAAAACGCCACCGCGCCCTCTGCGGGAGGCTTTCCGGTTCCTGCTGGGACAAAGCGACTGACCTTTCGTACGACCTCTAGGTGGAACATGGGCTGCCCCTACTGAAATTGTTGCATGCAAGGTCATTAGCGCTTCCTGCGGAGGCGCAATGACCAAATTCCACTGCCAACCTTTTTTGGGGATGGACGCAACCTCAAATCCATCGTACTTTCCGGTCGGAAACTGAATGATAACCACCAACAAAAGAGGCTCCGGTGCTCGCGCTGATGTTTGCGTTGGCCGCTGAAAGATAGGAACAATCCAGGTTTTGAGCGGCTAACAGAACCAGGGGTATAGGCCAGTGGAAGGGTGGTAATTCCAGTTTCAAAAACCAGGAGGAGAAGCAGATGAGTAAAAAGTGGTTTGTGTTTGCAGTCGCAGCTATGTTGTCGGGATCGGCGTTGGCAGCTGAGCAGGAATCCAGCGGAGTTACCCCGAATCTGGACAAGGGAACCAAGGTTCTTGAAGGTGCCGGATCCATGGATCTGATGGCAGATGAAGTACAACTTCAGCTCGCCTTCGGCCAGTTCGTCATCGACGGAATGGAAGTTGCCATGATCGCCGGATTACGCGACAGCGATACCTACATGAGCACCGAGTTGGGAGTCCGTACCGAGTACAACTTTGTCCGCGATTCGGCCTTTGTGCCGTTCCTGGGTGCTGGCGTTGTCTGGGCCGATGTCGAAGCCGACGAAAGCGATCTCTCCACCGACGCCGGCGTTTTTTCGGCTGGTGGTGGTGTGAAATACTTTATCCGGGACAACGTCGCTCTCGCCTTGAGCGCGAACTATCTTATTGCCACGGATGATATTTTCGTCGACACCGAAGACGACGAAGTGGGGGATGACGACGTTCGCCTCCTCTTCAGCGTTCGCTTTTACTTCGACTAATCGATAGTCCGCACTGAACCGCGGCCCATCACCTCATCCCGGGGTGGGCCGCGGTTATTGTCCCTGCCGCAAAGCATCGAGCTGCACGCTGCACCACCCCATACCAGATCGTGTCCTTTCTCGGGGTCGATATATTCCAACCCGAGAATTCTTTATTCAATGCCATTGGTCTCGGGGTCAGGCTCCACGAGGTTGGCGTTCTTCACCACCTCGCCATACTTCGCCAACTTCCAGCCGGGCTTCAGGGATTGTGTGCTCATTTGCCACCTCCCGAAGAAACCCTTGAATCCGCAGATTACGCAGATTCACGCAGATTTAGACACGAGAAATAATCTGCGCCCATCTGCGTAATCTGCGGATAATGCTTATTCCACATCATTTCTTGACCCCAGGCAGTTTACCCGACTGTTTTTCATCAGATCTCACTCGCCGACCTGAGCGACTGACTCTCGTCGCCGAACATGGTCATCTGCGGCGGCGTTTAGCCGTCCGTATCATGACTTGGTTCTGTCCTCTTTTCTCCGTCGGTCCTGTTGCCAATCTTGTTCCGAATCCAGATGAATATAGCGGCTAACGACCATCCTAAGAAATACACCACTACGAGTTGGCAAGCGGCAATAACAATAACTTTTGCCCATGAGAGTGCTTCAAGTGCGTCGCCGCCGCGCAAACAAAAGACGATCCAGCCCACCGCCAAATTGTCTGGCTTTGGGTAGTTGATGTAAGCAACCACGAGCAGGCAGAGCCATGCTCCACTGAGAATCAGTCCTGGCGTCGTTTTTTTCATAGGATTCTCCGTTTGCAGAACGCCGCCCATATCCCGCAGCCGAATGCGGAGCGACGAAGGAGCGTAGCTTTTGGCTGTCGGCGTTGATGGGCTTGTTCGGCAGCCCTGTCATGACCCCGCACGCCTTTTTAAAACTGGCTTCTGGTTAATTACCCGACTCCCTGAAAGTCTATGGCAACCATCTTCAATGAGGTGGACGAAATCTTTCGCGTCCGAAAAGTAGTTCTTGAATGCAAATCGGACTTCTTCTGAAGTATCAGCTTTAACCAGAACGATATCTCGACCGGGAAACTCTGTTTCAAGCTGGAATAGAGCGCGCAGTGCTTCTGGCGCGTCCCGGAACGTTTTGATCTCTAACTCACCCGATTCGAGGAATATCAGAATCGTGTTCCGGTTTGCAGTAACTGTCGCATCGGCCGAGTTGAGGCCGCGAAGCGTATTCAGAAGCTTTAGTTCGTTATCGTATTCCAAAAACTCTCTAACCAGATCCTGAGAGCGGGCGCGATATTTGATGGCGCGGTTTTCTAATTTTGTGATGGAGTCTGGGGACTACCTTTGTTGGTTTATGTCAATGGGCTTTTGGCGGTGCTTGCGTCTGTATGCCGGGGGACTCTG
>CALLYA010000254.1 GCA_937875495.1 uncultured Verrucomicrobiota bacterium | reverse complement strand
GAGGCTCTCCGGATGGGAATGGGGGGGGCAGGTCCGGAAAGCGGCTACCTTTTCGGACGGCCTCAGGCTACCCTTGAGTCCTGGCCCAGGCGGCCAGGACGATGCCGAGGTCGGCGAGGATGTGTGAAAGTATGGGCGCAGCCAGGTTGCCGGTTGTTCGCTGTGCAACCTCCCAGAGGATCGAGGCCGCCAGCAAGACAACGGCGGAGACCAGGAGCCAAGGTACAGGGAGAAGAGATTGCAGCACAAGCATATGATATCCCGCAAATGCCGGATGTGCCCAGGCTGTCCTCGCACGGAGTCCGGCCCAATGGCGTTGTTCCAATAGCGGATGCACAAGGCCGAAGTAGGGGATCATGATCAGCAGCGAGCTGCCTGACAACTGATGTGATTCCAGCCATTGCCCCAGGTCTATTCGTGTGATCCAGGGTAGAAGGCAATAGACCAATGGTCCGCACAAGGCGCAGAGCAGAGCAAGCAGGATTGCCTGCCGGCCCCGTGAGCCCGCCGACATGGCGGGCCGTCCCTCACGGGAGCCCCACAACACGATTTGCACGTGGTAGACCAGGATGGCGAGCCAGGCGTTGGATCGTCCGCACCAGAAGATCCCAACCGCGATATACGGGGCCAGTAGCTGTAGGATTAATGCAATTCTGGACTGGTCCGATTTCAATCGATTCCCTTCCTGGAATTCTTTCTTACCATTAGAAAACGATTCCATAATCCCTGAGTCTTAGGCCGGAATCAACGAATCCCTCACCCGCGGCCACTTCTCAAACAGCCTCCACCGAGACCAACCCGCCCGCCGAAGGCGCGTATCCGGTAGGCCCCTGTGATGTTCAATTCAAGAGCGGACCAAAGATGTCTCCCAGGGAGGCAGCAACAGAGTGCCGGGCGAGGCCTTGGATATAAATACGTACGACAGAAAAACCGTCTGGCTCGACGTCAAGAAACGCAGTTGTATCGTCGACGACAAAATAAAGTATCTCACTGTGAACTCTGCGCCCTCTGTGGCTAAACCCGTCCGAAAGGTAATCAACAGCAGCTAGCCCTGACCTCGACTATCCCCATCCGGAGGTCTCGCGCAGAGGCGCAGAGGCGCCAAGGCGTGTTCGATCTGCCCATGGGGGTAGGTAGGGTCCATGCCCTGATTCAAACCTCCTTTGAGGAGGGGGCTGCTGCCAAGACAGTTGCAGAGAGCAGGTTCGACGTTTCCGCATTCCCTATCCCCCCTCTGCGCCTCAGCGCCTCTGCGCGAGTCCTCCCCATCCGGATCCGGAGAGCCGCGCTCGCTCTTCAGCGGGTTGGCTCTGCTCCCTTGTTCGACATCACCCCTACAATGGCAAGACCCTTTGTTGGATCCGGCTTTGCCGACAAGACCTGCCCACTACGGCCATCATTGCCAGCTCCACGCCCTATCAGCAACTCATTCTCGGAGAATTGACAAATGCCCAGAGCACAGTCGAAATCGTATTTCCCAAGCAATTTGAACGATTCATCAGCTTTGAGCAGTTGTTGCGGTTTGCCATAGCATCCAAACCACCAATAGCCCTGCGCGTAGCAGGCGGTTTGGATACCCATGAGTGTGTATCCGCTCTCGATTGTGTGTCTCTTCAGGAATCTGATATCCTTATCATATTCATAGACATAATTTTCATTGTACCCTTCTGGCAACCCTCCAACAACGTAGATCTTGTGATCGTGCCAACCTATGCCGCCCGCACCGTGAACGGCTTCCGGCGTACTGTGCTTTGAAACCAGATTCAATGTTTCGGCATCATAGACGTAAATCCATGAATCCGCATGCCCCTGCTCCTTATTGAACTCACCAAGATTGACTGCTACATAGACATTCCCGTCATGATACGTGAGGTCGCCGTGGTGACTGGGGACGGCGATTTTGACCAGCAGCTTTCCATTGGCATCCGTCTTCACCAAGTCTGTTGTAAAAGACCAGTAGATTGCCTTGGCATTGTCTGCTGTGATTCCCTGCAAATGGCCGCCGTACGAACCAGGACAAACAATCTGTCCTATGCATGGAATCGCCAATGAAAGCACAAAAGCAGGCAAGGTAAATACGATGCGGCCAAAACTTTTCGATTGATGCATTTTCATCTCCTCGTCGAACTTCAGGGCTGTGTGGACTGGCGAGCCGTCTCCGGGTCGCCAGTCCGCACCAGCCCGTTGTTGGAACTACTATTCTGCACGGTGTTCGAAGTACAGGCGGATGACCCCTTGCAGGTCCGCGTAGGGATACAGGCGAAGCCACTTCGCGATGAATTGCTCAAGCGCGTAGAGCTCTCCTGTTGCTGTAGGACACCAGTCTGCCGCTCCCCATTCCGTGAATTTCTCCATGAGTTTGCGGTCGAGATGCTCCGATTTCAGCCTGAAGCACGCCAAGAAAAGTCCATCTCTGAAATCCTCTCGGACTATGTCAAGCAAGCGGGTAGCGCAAGTAGCTCCGTCGTCCCGCACTGCCAGATAGCTCAACAACAACTGCTCTGCGTAGCAGCAACTCCAGTCAGTGCTTTCCAAAAGTTGGTCCATGGTCTGGCTAACCAACCGGCCACGCTTTGAGAGGAGCTTCGAAAGTTGTTCCGAGACGGCCCAGCCCACAGAAAGACCGTTTGCGAGAAAGGCATCCAGTAGCAGTTTTGCTTGTGAGTCGCTGCAATCGTCAAAAATACATTCCGAAGTGAACAAATTGTATCTGGCATCCAAGACAATATCGCAGCAGCAGCCCTCCGTATCTGTGCCGAACTCAACGAATCCGATTTTGCGGGGTTTAATACCCGCCAGATAGGATACCAACGTTTGCTCGGCTGTATTCATTTTTTGATCCAACAAGTGATTCTGTTGAAGAACATCTCATCTAACCATTCCTGTGACGGGCGGTCCAAGCTCGACGTCGCGCACCTACCAAATAGGAATGTGGCACGTGGGAGGGGACGCAGTCAAGCGAAATGCACCGGTTGCAGTTTGACTCTGTCAGAACCGCCAGGGGTATTAAACTGAACATGAGGTCATCCGAAAAGGCCAATGGCGTAGCAAGCTCGGGGTCGGGGTCGGGGTCGGTCTCGGTATCGAAAGGACGCGTGGTGGAATTCGGCCATAAAAAACCGGGTGCCGCAACCGTATTGTTGCGTTGCTGACACCACTCGAAAGTCGGGATAGAGCAGTCCACGAGGGGTAGGTGCCAACCAGAACAGGGATCGATCCCGATTTCGATAGCGATTTCGATCGGACAGATCGGACTGATCGGCAACCATGGTCTGGAGGTTCGCGCCTTTGCGGACGGCCTCTAGCATGCCGGGAAGCAGGCTGGATTCTCGGAGGAGACGAAGGCATGATCGAGGTCCCCTCCGGACTGTGGCGGAGATACGACGAACAGCTCGACGGCTTCAACCCAGAACCAGGCATTCAACGCGCTGTTGTTCCTTTACCGCCATGCGCTGGGAAGGGAGTTCGGCAAGGTGGAGGGCGTGGTGCGGGGGAAGCGCCGCCCGTATATCCCCGTGGTGCTTTCGCGCGGCGAGGTGGATGTTGTGTAAGCTCAGCTCGAGCCGCCGTATGACCTGATCGAGAAGCTGCTCTACGGTTGCGGCTTGCGGATCTCGGAGTTTCCGGAACTGCGCGTGCATTGATTCAACCTCGCCGAGAGGCTGCTGACGGTCCATGACGGCAAGGGGCAGAAGCACCTGGCCGTGCCTCTGCCAGAACTGTGACCGCCGGAGTTGCGAGACCACCTCGACATGCTCAGAGAGCTGCCCCGCGATCTGGCGACCGAGGGGTACGCGGGGGTGTTCCTGCCGAAGCAGTACGAGAAGAAGGCGAAACACGCGGCCAGGGATTATGTCTGGCTGTGGTTCTTTTCGGCCCCCCGGTTGACGCTACTCTGAAATGATGGAGTACCGCCGCTATCACGTTCAACGCAGCCATGTTCAGAAGGCGATCAAGAGCGCGCTATTAAATACCGCGCGCGCTCTCATATGCAGCGTCATTGGGAGCCGCTCACCCACTTTCTGCGCCAACCAGGAGCTCCCATCGATAACAATGCCTGCGAGCGTGCCCTCAAAAAGGCGATCC
>CALLYA010000253.1 GCA_937875495.1 uncultured Verrucomicrobiota bacterium | reverse complement strand
ATTCAACTGGTTCAGACTTAAGCCAATCAATAAAATCCAGATAACCCTTAAGACCTTTGGTTGTGGCCCAATGGGGTTCTCGGACGGGTCAAGCCGGCATGGGATCGGCTCAGGCCTGGAAGGTCCCGGGGCATCCGCGTGCGGCTCCGCGGGTATCGATGACGACGGGGATGAATTCGTGCAGTCGCTCATGTGGGACATCGTCATGAGCGGTGGAGATGATGGCTGCGTCGTAATCGTTCTGCTCGATCCCTTCCCAGGTCTGGCTTGGGATTCCCGCGTATTGGGAGTGCTCCCTCGAGGGGCGGACCTTCGGGATGAATGGGTCGTAGAAGTCCACCTGCGCACCTTTCTCCTCGAGCATCTGCCAGAGGACATAGGTTGGGCTCTCGCGATCGTCATCGACGTTCTTCTTGTAGGCGAGACCGACCAGGAGGATTTTGCTGCCTTTGAGCGATTTCTGTTGTTCGTTGAGGGCGAGCATCGTGCGTTGGACTACGTATTCCGGCATCGATGTGTTGATTTCACCGGCCAGTTCGATGAAGCGGGTTGTGACCCCGAACTCCTTGGCTTTCCAGGTCAGATAAAACGGGTCGATCGGAATGCAATGTCCTCCGAGCCCGGGCCCGGGATAGAACGGCATGAATCCAAACGGCTTCGTCTTGGCGGCCTCGACGACCTCCCAGATATCGATGCCCATCCTGGTGAAGACGACTTTCAGCTCATTGACCAAGGCGATATTGACGCAGCGAAAGATGTTTTCCATCAGCTTGGTCGCCTCGGCCGCACTGCAGGAAGAGACGGGGACGGTGGTGCAGATGACGGAATTGTAGAGCGCCTGAGCGACCTCGAGGGCGTCAGGATTGATCCCGCCGACGACCTTCGGGATGGTGGAGGTGGAGAAGTTGCTGTTGTTGGGATCTTCGCGCTCGGGGGAGTATGCGAGAAAGTAATCGCTGCCGGCTGTGAGACCGGAGCCGGCATCCAGGATCCCGGCGAGGACCTCTTCCGTAGTGCCGGGGTAGGTGGTTGATTCGAGCGAGATCAGCTGTCCTTGACGGATGTGAGGGGCCATGGTTCTGGCCGTCGATTCAATAAAGGAGAGGTCCGGCTCCTGGTGCTGATCGAGCGGGGTCGGCACACAGATCAGGATTGTATCACAGGAACGAATGCGGGAGAAGTCGGTGGTGGCGACGGTTGAGCTCTTGGAGAATGCTGCCTTGATGGCGTCAGGGGAGATGTGTCGTATATAAGAGCGGCCTTGGCTGAGTGCATCGGTCTTTTGAGCGTCGATATCGAAGCCGACCACAGGAAAGCCTGCCTTGGCGAACTCGAGGAGGAGAGGAAGGCCGACGTATCCGAGCCCGATGATGCCGACCACGGCCTCACGACTTTCAATGCGCTGAAGGATTTCTGTTTTCATATTGACGTAATCAATGGATCCAAAACTCTTTGCGGGTGTTCGACCGAAGCTGTTGACGCGGGCTTACCTACCCGGATTCGGACTCGATTTACAAATATAACCTCGTTTTAGGGGTTGGCACAGTCGGTTTGAGCTGGAAATTTCGGCTCAGGATCGAATAGGAGTGGGCCATGGGGCTCCCATTATGGCGGCGAGCGTCTTTGAAGCTTCCGCTTGGAACAGTATGAGAAATGGATCATGGAAATCGGAGTGTTCCTCAAAAGCGACTTTCCTCGTCAACCGGTCCCTCCGCCTGACCAAGCAGCGGAGTGGCTGCGGCGTGCTGCCGGCAAAACAATTCTGGTGGTCGGCGACTACTTTCTGGACCGGTACTGGGAGATCGATCGAAGCCTGGCCGAGGACTCGATCGAGACCGGCCTGGAAGCGCATCAGGTGGTCGGGCGCAGGCTCAGTCCTGGTGCGGCCGGGACCGTCACAAATAACCTCACGGCTCTCGGTTGTCGTCACGTGCTGGCTGTCGGTTTCACCGGCCGGGACGGCGAGGGGTGGGAGCTGCTTCGCGCTTTGCGCGCTCGCGGTATCGATACCGGCTGGATGCTGGAGTCCGATGAGGTGATGACGCCGACCTACACCAAGCCGATGCTTTCGGAGGACGGGAGCGGCTTTCGGGAGTTGTCCCGACTGGACATCCAAAACCGGCGTCCGCTTGGTGAGGGTCTGCGCTCGGAATTGTCGGCGCGTCTGAGAGACGCCTGGGCGCACGCGGACGGGGTCCTTGTTGCCGACCAGGTCGAACGCGAGGGCTGCGGTGTGTGGGACGAACGGATGCGCGCCGCCCTTGCGGAGCTGGCCCGGAACGATCCGGACAAGCCGGTGCTGATCGATTCGCGTGCCAACATCGGCGCGTTCAGCGGGGTGATGCTCAAGCCAAACGAGGTGGAAGCCGCGGACCTGTTGGGGCTTCCCGCGCTACGTGCTGACACAGGCGTATGGACCGACGCATTGATCCGGCGGCACCGATCCCTCAGTGACCGCCCGTGGTTTATCACCTTGGGGGCGTGCGGAATGGTGGTATGCGTCCCGGCGGCAGCACCGGTTTGGCTGCGAGGAATCGAGGTGCCGGATCCGATCGATATTGTGGGTGCAGGCGACAGCACGGCGGCCGGGATCATGATGGGGCTGGTCGGTGGCGCCACTCCTGCGGATGCTGGGTGGATCGGACAGGCAACAGCGTCGTTAACGGTCCAGCAGCTCGGCACGACGGGAACGGCAACAGCTGGCGAAGTGGTCGCGCGATTGGGAACGGTTTTCGACGATCGCGTCGGCGAGGCCGGCAGTCGGGATTGAGATTTCGCGCCTTTCGTCGGAAGGGTAGACAGATCGTCGCGTCCTCAAGCGGTCCGGCGAGATTGCTCGAACTGATTGCATGCACGCCTGGGAGGCATTGAATGGATTTGCGGGAGTATCTGGACATGATGGCGGATGCGGTGCGCCGGATTGACATGCGGCCGGTCCATGAGCTGGTTGACGTCATTGAGGCGACGTATCGCGAGGGACGAACGGTGTTCCTGGTCGGTAACGGCGGGAGCGGGGCAAACGCTTCGCACTTCTGTGAGGACCTGGGGAAGGGGACGCTCAGCGATTTTGAAAACCAACGACGGCTCAGGGTCATCAGTCTGACTGACAACACGCCGTACATCCTGGCTTGGGGGAATGACGAGGGATTCGACCGGGTCTTTGTCGAGCAATTGAAGAACCTGGCTGTTGCGGGTGACGTCCTGATCGGGATCAGCTGTTCCGGTAACAGCCCGAATGTGGTGAAGGCCATGGAGTGGGCGAAGGCCCATCAGATCTACACCTTCGCGTTCACCGATTCGAAGGGCGGCAAGCTCGGAGCGATCGCCGATCAGATGATGTTGGCGCCGAGTACGGACGTTGGGGATGCCGAGGCACTGCATGGCATCGTGATCCACTATGTGGTCCATGAACTCTATGAGCGATTCAAACAGATCTGACGAACAGACTGTGTTGGGTGTCGAGATTGGGGGGACCAAGCTCCAGGTGGGTTACGGCACGGTCTCCGGCAAGCTCTGGCGGCTGTGGCGGTGCCATGCACGGCCGCACGGCGGCGCGCGTGCGATCCTGGGTGATGTTTACGGTTTGCTGGGGCAGGCATTGCGCCATGCAGCGGAGCATGACTGGCCGAAGCCGGGGGCGATCGGGATTGGGTTCGGCGGACCTGTGGATGCGGTGCGTGGGGCGACCCTGATCTCGCACCAGGTCGACGGTTGGAAGGACTATCCGTTGGTCCAGGACTTCTCCCAACGGTTCGACCTGCCGGTCAGACTCGAGAACGACGCCTCGACCGCCGCCTTGGCCGAGGCCACGCTCGGCGG
Organism: uncultured Verrucomicrobiota bacterium; assembly: GCA_937875495.1. GTDB lineage: Bacteria > Verrucomicrobiota > CALLYA01 > CALLYA01 > CALLYA01 > CALLYA01. The sequence continues at coordinate 7,818 of CALLYA010000253.1, read as the reverse complement.
AGGGAAGGGGTTTAAGCGGGTCTTCTATGTGACGGTAGGGAGTGGGATCGGGGGCGGCTGGGTCCTGAACGGAGGCTTAGACCCCGGACAGGGGATCGGCATGGCCGAGATCGGGCACTTGGCCTGTCAGGATGAGCAGGGGCGGTGGGTACGGCTGGAGGACGTCGCGAGCGGCTGGGGGATTCAGGCGCACGCCCGTCGGCAGTTGGAGCGGGAGCCGGAGGCCGGCGCCACCTTGTTACAGGCGGCGGGGGGAGACCCATCCAAAATCACGACCGAGGAGATCGCCCGGTGCGCGGCGCGAGGGGACGATTTCAGTCTGCGCATGTTGGGATATGGTGCGGAGTACTTGGGCTGGGGATTGGCCAACATGATCACACTGCTCGCCCCGGACCGGGTGGTGATCGGCGGTGGGGTGGCGCTGGCGGGGGAAAGCTATTGGCGGATGCTGCAGGAGTCGGTCGAGCGCCACGTCTTCCATTTGTTCCGTGGACGCTATGAGCTGGTGCCCTCCGAACTGGGAGAGAATGTCGTGGTGGCCGGTGCGTTGCTCGTGGCCGGCGCACGCCTGCCCTGATTTTTTTTCACGCCCACGATTCAGAAAATTTGCGTTTGGGAAATAATTCACGAAGTGTGAACCCGTGCACGCATTGAGCGGGTGGCGGGTGAGGAGGAATCACGGGTCATTTCGGGAAGGCGTGAATGCAGGAATCAACTCCTGAGTGATCTGGTTCATCTGTTGCTGGAGCGATGCGGTACACGAACAATGCTCCATTGACGAGCGCATGGTCGCCGCCATGCAGGCTCTCGCAAAAAGGCGGTACTTCTGTCGGAGGGGAAAAGTGAATCTCAAAAAAACCGTAGGCCTGGTATTGGCCGTTCTGGTGTTCTTCATCCCGTTGGTGGTCCCGATTCCCGGTCTCCAATTCGCGGCGCGTCTGACCATGGGCATATTCATGTCCGCCGCTGTGCTCTGGATGTTGGAGCCGATTCCGATATACAGCACATCAATGCTCGTGATCTTCCTGGAGATCATGCTGATCAGCGGTCAGGGCCTGCTCTTCAACCGGCCGATGGCCGGTGTATCCGCGGTACCCGGTACCGTTGAGGGCACATGGGTGGTCGACGCAGCCTCGATTTCCGATGGCACTGTCTACACGCTGGAGGAGGGCCGTTTGGGCAAGGCGGTTCCGGTGGAAGTGCTCGAAATCGGCACTGAGCGCGTGACATTCAAGGCTGAAGGCCTGAGCGAGGCGACTCTGCTGGCATCGGACGCGACGGATTGGCGGGTACAGTACAAGCCATTGCCGTACAAAAATTTCTTCAATGCCTTGTCCAATCCGGTGGTGATCCTCTTCCTGGCAGGTTTTCTGCTAGCCGGTGCATCGGTCAAGTTCGACCTGGACAAGACCTTGACCCGATTCTTTTTGCGGCCCTTTGGAACGCGGCCGGCGATGATCGTACTCGGGCTGCTGTTGGCCACGGCGACGCTCTCCGCCTTCATGAGCAACACGGCGACCACGGCAATGATGGTGACGGTGATCATGCCGATCATTTCTCAATTGAAGGGGGATGACCCGCTGCGCAAGGCCGTGGCCTTGGCGATTCCGGTCGGAGCCAACATCGGAGGGATCGCAACACCGATCGGGACGCCTCCTAACGCGGTCGTTTTAGCGGCGCTCCAGGGCAGTGGGATCTCCATTCCCTTCGGCACATGGATGGTGCTCGCGTTACCGTTCGCGCTTTTCCTCCTGTTTGCCGCCTGGCTGCTGTTGATCAAGCTCTTCCCTGCGCAGGAAGCGAACGTCACCCTGGTCCTCAAGGGCAAGGTCAACAAGAGCGGGAAGGCGGTCATGCTCTATGTCCTGTTCGGCGTGGTCGCGGTGCTCTGGATGACCGAACAGCAGCATGGACTTTCGAGCAATATTGTGGCGATGCTGGCGATCGTGGCGCTGACGGTGACCGGGGTTGTGAACAAGGAAGACATCCGCGCGGTACCTTGGGATGTGCTCTGGCTCTTCTCCGGCGGTATCGCCCTGGGCGAAGCGGTCAGTCAGACCGGGCTTGCGGCATGGTTTGTGAACTCGATTAACTTCGAAACGGTCGGCTACATGGGAGTCGTGATTCTGATCGGACTGGTTGGGCTGGCCATGGCGAACTTCCTTTCGCACACCGTCACGGCGACCCTGCTGGCCCCGCTGGCCATCAGCCTGCAGTATTCCGGTGTGGTCAACGGCGCCTCGGCGATAGCGGTCTTGATGGTCATGGTTGCGATCGGTTCCAACATGGGGATGAGCCTGCCGATCTCCACGCCGCCGAACGCGATTGCGATGGGTACCGGCACCTTTGAAACCAAGGACCTGGCCAAGGTCGGGGTCACGATCGGCCTTCTTGGATTTGTCATTGCCGTGGTCCTGGCCAAAACAATGTGGCCCATGGTGTTGCAATCGTTGTAAAATGGTTTTGTGAAATGCTAGGAGATCACGCATGAGCGCTATCTACATTCTATGTTTGGAGGACGAGCCCGAGGTTCTTGACAACGTCGTTCGCGATCTCGGTGAGTTCGAGGACACCTTTCCGATCGAGGCGGCCGGCTCGGTTCAGGAGGCGCGAAAAATCGTCGCGGACCTGACAGTGCGTGGCGATCGAGTCGGAGTCATTCTCTGCGATCACATCATGCCTGGGGAGGATGGGGTCTCGTTCCTGGTCGAGTTGGCGGACCGGGAGGAAACGGTTGCCACCCGCAAGATCCTGCTGACCGCGCAGGCGGGACTTGAATCGACGATCGAGGCGATCAACAAGGCGCACCTGCACTACTATGTCGCCAAGCCCTGGAAAAAGGCGGAGCTGGTGCAAATCGTCAAGGCGCAGATGACCGAATATGTGCTCGGCCAGGAGAGTGATATCCGACCATTTCTTGGCGTCCTGGACAGCGAGCGCTTGGCCTCAGCCATTCGGCAAAAGGGTCTATTGACGGATGAGTGAGCTGCCTCCAGTGACTTCGCACTGTCTGGGGACCGGGTTGGTGGATGGGCGGTCGGACTCCGCCTATCCACTCCCATCTTTGGAGGAGATGCTCCGTCTGTTGAAGGCATCGGGGGCGGCCGACAGCATTCTGAAAATCCCGGCGGGGCGGGTGTTGCTGGAGGAGGGGCGGCCGAATCGCAAGATCCACCTCATCCTGGAGGGGCGGGTTCGGCTGACCAAAGTCGATTTCGGCACAACGGTGTTGATCGACGAGTTGGGGATGGGTGACTTCTGCGGCTTGATGAGCTTCAGCTCCGGGATGTGTGCCTTCGCCACGGGCACGACGGAGACGGAGGTCACCGCCGCGGAACTCGGCCGTGATCAGTTCGACGGGTTGATGGCCACGAATCCGACCTTTGTGCAGGCCTTCAATCCCATCCTGATTCAGCAGTTGGTGGCGCGATACCGCCGCATGGTCATGCTGCATCTGGACGTCGCGGAGTTGTCCCGCCAACTGGCTCAGGAACGACTTGAGCTGAAACAGGCGTTAACCAGTCTGGAGCGAACCCAGGATCGGTTGATCGAGCAGGAAAAAATGGCGATCCTGGGTAACCTGGTCGCCGGGGTTGCGCATGAGATCAACAACCCGACCTCGGCCATGTTGCGCTCCGCGGCCAACCTGGTTGATTGCCTGAAGGATCTGTGGCAGGCCGACATGGGAACCGAGGTCGAGGCGACCTATTTCCGCATTGGAATGGAACAGGGGCTCCTCTCGACCGAGGAGCAGCGGATTCGCATGCGCGACCTGGCTCAGCGATTTCCGCACCTGCCGCGCAGTTTCGTTCGTGACCTATCTCAACTTCCGCCGGTATTTTATGGGGAACTCCTGGCCGAAGTGCCGAGCAAGCGCAACACAGATATTCCGACGTCGCTCCAGCGCAAGATCCTGGCCTTTCAGACCGGCCGGATGGTACGCGGCTTGACCTTGTCCGGCGAACGGGTTGAAAACCTGGTGCACAGCCTGCGCAATTACAGCCGGAAGAGCGGGGGTGTCCGCCAGAAGGTCGATATCCGGGAAGGCTTACAGGACACGGTACTGATCCTGGGCACGCGTCTCCGGCCGTACACCTTGGTCATGGACCTGCCCGAGATTCCTCAGGTCTCAGGCGATCCCGGAGAGATCAATCAGGTCTGGATGAACCTGATCGTGAATGCCTGTGACGCCATGGGCGAGACCGGCGAGCTGACAATCCGATGCGGCGAAGACGGGGACGCTTGGATCTGGGTTGCGATCGAGGATCGCGGTCCGGGTGTGCCGCAGGCGATGCGTCAGAACATCTTTCAGATGAACGTGACGACCAAGCAGGCCGGTGCTGGATTCGGCCTCGGCCTCGGCCTCGCAATCTCCAAAGGGATTGTGGAGAAGCACGGCGGCCGCATTGAAGTCGCGGACCGTCCCGGCGGCGGGGCCTCCTTCAGGGTGTACCTGCCCGCGGGCGAATGAGCCCTCGCGCCCCGGAGCCAACCGCCAAGGACGCCAAGGGGGAGGGGAGTTCAACCGCCAAGACGCCAAGAGCGCCAAGGGGGAGGAGAATTCAACCGCCAAGACGCCAAGAACGCCAAGGAGATTGAGAGTCTGGAGAAGAGCGTCATAGGCACGTCGATGGGGTATGAATTGCATGAGTCGACTTGACTAGCTGAAGGCCGTCCGAAAAGGCACGCTCCTTCATGCGTCGCCTCCAGGCAATGGTTGCCGATCAGTCCGATCAATCCGATCAGTCCGATCGAAATCGAAATCGCGATCGGGATCGATCCCTGTCCTGTATGGCACCTGGCCCTTATGGAGCGCTCAAACTTCGCTGCTGAGTTATACCAGGACCGGACAGCGGGACCCGATGTCTCATGCCTGAATCCCATTCGATACCGAGACCGATAGCGAGCCCGATCTTGTTTGCCATTGACCTTTTCGGACGGGCTCTAGCTCAGGTCATGTCATATCCAAACGTGTCACCCTTCTCCCCCTCTTGGCGTCCTTGGCGCCTTGGCGGTTGAATTCCCTCTCTCTCTCCCCCTCTTGGCGTCCTTGGCGTCTTGGCGGTTAAATCCCCTCTCTCCCCCCCTTGGCGTCCTTGGCGTCTTGGCGGTTCTCCTAACCTCTCTCCTTGGCGTCCTTGGCGTCTTGGCGGTTCTCCTAAGCTCTCTCCTTGGGCGTCCTTGGCGTCTTGGCGGTTCTCCTAGGCTCTCCTTGGCGGTTGGCGGTTCATCTTATGCGCTCAGGGCGAGACTTGAGGCGGACGCGCGGCGACCACCCGGATCCCGCCGTTCTGTGAGTGAAGCTGCAGCATGCGTGGCTGATTCAACTCGGTATCGGCCAAGACGTTTTGCATCTGAACCTTGCCGTTGCCTGCCTCTGCGGCGACGTATGCATTGATCTCAGCATCGCCCTCGACCGAAATCCTGCCGTTGGATGTGCGAACAGTGCCGTTGCCGGCCCAGGGACCGTGCAGGAAAATATCGATGGCACCGTTGGAGGATTGGCAGGTGAACTCGGCCGGCGCACCCCGAAGCACGATCTGGCCATTGGAGGTCACGAGTTGAACTTGGCCGCCATGGTTATCGACCTCGATACGGCCGTTTCTGGTGCGTGCCTCGACTGTTGGCTGCGTGGACAAGACTCGGATCGAGCCGTTTGCGACTTCCAGATCGACGGGAATCCCCGCGGGTACGTTCAGGGTGAGATCGACCGAGTCGGAGGCGGAGGAGATCGGAGAACGAACCGAAACCGCAAGCCCGTCCGGGCGCTCTTCGACCACCAGTTGGATCTCCTGCAGTACTTCCTGCGCAAGGGCTGCGGACCTGGCATGCACTTCGAAGGCGGCTACCGCCTGGACGGCGGAATCTTGGCTTGAACGGTCCACCAGAATGTTGCCGTTGGGGATGTCCACATACAGGACTGACGCCTGCGAGGGCATCGCCCATTGGTATGACTTGGCCCCGCGGGCGGAGTGTTGGTTGAGGATCGAGATACAGCCGTTGAACAGACAAGCTGTGGTGACAAGCCCCAAGAGAATCCAAAAACGAGAGTGAGCAGTGTTCATGGCGTTTGACTTCAGGAGCGATCGGAATCGGGACGCAGACGATTCGTAGGGGTCGGTGAGCTTCGGATGATCACCCGAAACTCCCTCGAACATGGCCGCATCAGGACCACCCGAGCTGTTCGGGGAGTTGATTCAGATTGATACTACCTGAGGCCTGCACGATGTAAAGATCTTCGACGCGCACGCCCCCAACCCCGGCCTGATAGAGGCCCGGCTCAATCGTCACGGCATCCCCTTCCACGAGCATCGGTCCACCTTGATCGAGCAACGGCGCCTCGTGGACATCGAGTCCTACCCCATGTCCGGTGCCGTGGACCATGGCGCAGCGGGCGGTGTCCTCTCCGTCGCGCAGAAACCCGGATTCGAAGCCGTGCCCATGAATCACCTCGATTGTGGCTGCATGAACAGACCCGCCCCCTACACCCGCCCTGAGGGTCCGCTCGGCTGCCCGCTTCGCGTGGCAAACCGCTCGATGCATGCGGGCGATCGGGTCCGGTATGCAGCCATTGACGACCGTGCGCGTGCAGTCCCCGAAGAAGCGGGTCTGCGCATTGCGCGGGAAGATATCGATGATGACCGGTTGTTCGGTCCAGAGGGTGCCGGAGCCCAGCGCATGGCAATCTCCGCCCTGGGGGCCTCCTGCGACGATGCTGTTGCACGGCTCAAACCCCTCCTGCAGGAGGAACTGGTTGATGGCCACGCGGACGCGTTCACTGGTCAGGGGTGCACCCTCCCAATGCAATTGTCCCTGGTGGTCGGCCTTGGCGGTGGCGACCATGCGACAGGCGAGGACCATCGCGCGTTCGGTCACGGCCTGCGCCTGCCGCAGACATTCCACCTCGTGTTCGCTCTTCGCGCGGCGCTCCCGAACTCCGAGGTCGGGATCTAGCACCGGCCGGATACCGCGCGCCTCCAATTCCACTGCGACGAGAAAGGGGAGTGTTCGATCCACGGTGACCTGATGGATCCCGTTGCGCAGCAGCAATTCGGCAACGGCCTGGGCAGTCGCGACATCACGCTCCCCTGAGATGCGGGCCGTGGGAACGAGGTCAGCGGGGCAGACGACCTCATCCGCCTGTGCATCACGGGCGGCACGTCCAATCTCGATATCGCGAATGATCAGGGTCGTATGGCGAGTCCCCTCGGAGGATCCGAGTTCGACCCATGCAGCAGGGTCCCCGGCGAGGAATTGGATTTTGTGGAACAGGGCGTTGTTCTGGCTCGGCACACCTGCAATGAGACGTGCGGAGCCCCAGGTTGGGCTGGGGAGGGGGTGGGTCATGCGAAGTACGGATGTGTGTGGTGGAAATTCCGGAGCCAAAGAGAGTCCTTGGGGTGTTCAAGACCGGGCTGAGTATCTCACGCAGCAACAAGCTGTTCAACCTTTCACCCCATCTCCTGCTGTCGCTCGAGATCATCGGAAAGGGAAAAAGGCGTTTTCGCAACCTGACCACCCCATCCGGATCCGGAGAGTCTCCCGCAGAGTGCGCAGAGGCCTTTTCGACCTGGCTAGAGCCCGTCCGAAAAGGTCAATGGCGAAGAAAGATCGGGGTCGGGGTCGCTATCGGTCTCGGTATCGAAGGGTCGCGGGATGGGATTCGGACAAGAGAAACCGGGTATTGCAACCGTATTGTTGCGGTGCCGACACAACTCGGCAGCTAAGTTTGAGCGGTACAAAAGGGCCAGGTGCCAACCAGGACGGGAATCGATTCCGATCCCGATTCCGACCCCGACCCCGATTCAGACAATGATC
>CALLYA010000252.1 GCA_937875495.1 uncultured Verrucomicrobiota bacterium | reverse complement strand
ACAGAGAAACTCTTCCTTTCGCCATCGACAAGACAACCCCTACTTCAGCCGGGTTGCGTTGAGATGGGAAAAAACGCGCGCCTCTGTGTTCTCGGTGACCTCTGTGGCAGAACTTCTCTCATCAGCGGTCGTCCGAATAGGTCAATGGCGAAGCAAGCTCGGGGTCGGCAACCATTGCCGGGAGGCGACACATGAAGCAGCAAACCTTTTCGGAGGCTTTAGCCACAGAGGGCACAGAGTTCACAGAGAAACTCTTCCTTTCGCCATCGACAAGACAACCCCTACTTCAGCCGGATTGCGTTGAGATGGAAAAAAAACGCGCGCCTCTGTGTTCTCGGTGACCTCTGTGGCAGAACTTCTCTCATCAGCGGTCGTCCGAATAGGTCAATGGCGAAGCAAGCTCGGGGTCGCAACCCTTGCCCGGAGGCGACGCATGAAGCAGCAAACCTTTTCGGAGGCTTTAGCCACAGAGGGCACAGAGTTCACAGAGAAACTCTTCCTTTCGCCATCGACAAGACAACCCCTACTTCAGCCGGGTTACGTTGAGATGGGAAAAAACGCCCACCTCTGTGTTCTCTGTGACCTCTGTGGCAGAACTTCTCTCATCAGCGGTCGTCCGAATAGGTCTCGAAGCAAGCTCGGGGTCCGCAACCATTGCCCGGAGGCGACGCATGATGGAACGCGCCTTTTCGACTCCGACCCCGATTTCCCTCTTCCTCTGTCTCAATCTGCGAAAACCGCACGATCGTCCGCTTCTACCCGCTGGACATATCCGATCCCGACCAGTGCCCGGCTCACCCGCGAATTGTCCAGCAGGTGGCGCATGTCGATGAACTCACCGGCATCAACCACGCTCTCGATCGCAGCCTCCAACCCCGCCGCAGGATTCGGCAAGGGTAAAGGCTGAAAAACGACCGCATGATTGTGAAGCATCTGCGTTCGACTCCCGATGTTGGCGGGATGCAAATAGAAGACCTCGTTGAGTTGCTCCTGATCAAAATGATCGAGGTCGTCCCCTAAGCAGGCACCAACCCCGACAATTAATGCTGTAACACCCCGATGCCGCGGAGCTTGGTCCGATTCCATCCAGGCATCGTAATTCTCCGGCGCGGTAATCATCAATCTGTTGGAAGGCTGAAAATCGATCACCGCCGACTTCCGAACACCGGAGCCGAGCACCGTTGCCATGTCCGCCACCATCGCCAGTCCGAGTACCCCGTGGTACCCGGTTTGCTCGGACCGCGCCCGCGCGAAATCAAACAGTTGACTGTAGAGTTCACCAACCGTGCAGCCCTCAGGAGACGCGCTCTCGAACAGAACCAGTTCGTTGAACCCGCCTGCCACGGAGACATTGAACCCCGTGCGAATCATGACATCCCCGAGGTCGACCTTGGGGATCAGGTAATCGGGCGTGTCCTGCCCATCGGTGGGGAGCCACACCATCGTGCCGCCCACCGTGATCATCTCACCCATGACGTGGTAATAGTCGTTCAACTTGTCCCCGAGCCCTCCGAACCCAATCGAATACTCGGTCTCAAAAAACTTCTTCGAAACCACGTCCTGCGGTGCCACCCGCGCGTAAAGGACATCTTCGATGCTGCCCATCACCCGCACAACAGGTTCGGCGGACTGCGAGCTGATCACCCGCAACCGCCCATTCGTCCCCTCAAAAAACGGATCCGCTGCCTCCTTGGTCCCCTCGCCATTGCCACCGCAAAACGCGATCGCCTCCTCGACGGTGACGAAGGTTGGAAAGCGATCGCCGAAGCCGGTCATCGCGATGACCTGCGACACATAGCTCTGCAGCCCACAAAAGACCAGCACACCCCCACGCGCCAACGCCTCCTTCTGTAGCATCAATACAACGCGCAGTCCCGCACTGCTCAGATAGTCGGTCTGGTCCAAATCGAGAACGATATTCTTGAACTCAGGTGCCAAGCCGCTCCCTAATACCCCATCGTGGAGGGTGCGAGAGCCGACCGTGTCCAGACGGCCTGAGCAGTGGACAACAACAGTTGCATCTTTCGGAGTGATCCTGATTTCCATGCTCTGAGAACTCATTTCTTGTTTCGGGCAAACCACTCGAGCAATAGACGCATCCGATCAGACGGTTCTTGGGTTCGCGCCCGATCCTCCGGATCGTCACCATGCTCCACACTCCAGCCATCCCATTCCCGATAGGCGTGGTATGACCAATCCCAATCGTATTCCTCGAACAATTCTATGCAATCCCGCAAATAATCAACCGCCCCGGGCGCCCAGCGAATCGCACTGAATTCACCCACGTAGATATGGACGTTGTAGGCACGTTGAAAGACCCGGACCGGTTCCAAGACCGATCTCAACCGTGCCTTGTCCCAAATCTCGCCCTCGATCCGGCCCGGGTACGCAGTCGGTGTCCAGGCCCCGTGCACGCCCTGATGCGTGAACGCACTCGGGACGTACATATGTACCTGATAGATCACTCTGGGGATATCGATCGGCTCCAGCTCCCGAAAGCCCTGGGCCGAGTCCCACTCCGCAGCGGCAATGAAGATCGGCGTCTCCGGGTCGATCGCCCGAATCGCACGTGCCGCGCGCACCTGCGTCCCCAAATAGTCGGGCACGCCCGCCGGCGAAGGCAGGTTCTGCACCGGCTCGTTGATCAGGTCGTACCCCCAAATCGCCGGCCGGCCCCGAAACCTACGCGCAATCCGCTCCCAGAGCGCCACGAAGTGATCCTGATAAACCGGTTCGTTGAAGATCGCCAGATCGTTGTTCTCATAGCGCCCACCCGGTGGGGAGTGCAGGTCAATCACAACCCTGATTCCGAACCGATCGCATGCGATCGGTTCGGAATCAGGGTTGTGATTGACCTGCACTCCCCACCGGGTGGGCGCTATGAGAACAACGATCTGGCGATCTTCAACGAACCGGTTTATCAGGATCACTTCGTGGCGCTCTGGGAGCGGATTGCGCGTAGGTTTCGGGGCCGGCCGGCGATTTGGGGGTACGACCTGATCAACGAGCCGGTGCAGAACCTGCCTTCGCCGGCGGGCGTGCCCGACTATTTGGGGACGCAGGTGCGCGCGGCACGTGCGATTCGGGCGATCGACCCGGAGACGCCGATCTTCATTGCCGCTGCGGAGTGGGACTCGGCCCAGGGCTTTCGGGAGCTGGAGCCGATCGATATCCCCAGAGTGATCTATCAGGTACATATGTACGTCCCGAGTGCGTTCACGCATCAGGGCGTGCACGGGGCCTGGACACCGACTGCGTACCCGGGCCGGATCGAGGGCGAGATTTGGGACAAGGCACGGTTGAGATCGGTCTTGGAACCGGTCCGGGTCTTTCAACGTGCCTACAACGTCCATATCTACGTGGGTGAATTCAGTGCGATTCGCTGGGCGCCCGGGGCGGTTGATTATTTGCGGGATTGCATAGAATTGTTCGAGGAATACGATTGGGATTGGTCATACCACGCCTATCGGGAATGGGATGGCTGGAGTGTGGAGCATGGTGACGATCCGGAGGATCGGGCGCGAACCCAAGAACCGTCTGATCGGATGCGTCTATTGCTCGAGTGGTTTGCCCGAAACAAGAAATGAGTTCTCAGAGCATGGAAATCAGGATCACTCCGAAAGATGCAACTGTTGTTGTCCACTGCTCAGGCCGTCTGGACACGGTCGGCTCTCGCACCCTCCACGATGGGGTATTAGGGAGCGGCTTGGCACCTGAGTTCAAGAATATCGTTCTCGATTTGGACCAGACCGACTATCTGAGCAGTGCGGGACTGCGCGTTGTATTGATGCTACAGAAGGAGGCGTTGGCGCGTGGGGGTGTGCTGGTCTTTTGTGGGCTGCAGAGCTATGTGTCGCAGGTCATCGCGATGACCGGCTTCGGCGATCGCTTTCCAACCTTCGTCACCGTCGAGGAGGCGATCGCGTTTTGCGGTGGCAATGGCGAGGGGACCAAGGAGGCAGCGGATCCGTTTTTTGAGGGGACGAATGGGCGGTTGCGGGTGATCAGCTCGCAGTCCGCCGAACCTGTTGTGCGGGTGATGGGCAGCATCGAAGATGTCCTTTACGCGCGGGTGGCACCGCAGGACGTGGTTTCGAAGAAGTTTTTTGAGACCGAGTATTCGATTGGGTTCGGAGGGCTCGGGGACAAGTTGAACGACTATTACCACGTCATGGGTGAGATGATCACGGTGGGCGGCACGATGGTGTGGCTCCCCACCGATGGGCAGGACACGCCCGATTACCTGATCCCCAAGGTCGACCTCGGGGATGTCATGATTCGCACGGGGTTCAATGTCTCCGTGGCAGGCGGGTTCAACGAACTGGTTCTGTTCGAGAGCGCGTCTCCTGAGGGCTGCACGGTTGGTGAACTCTACAGTCAACTGTTTGATTTCGCGCGGGCGCGGTCCGAGCAAACCGGGTACCACGGGGTACTCGGACTGGCGATGGTGGCGGACATGGCAACGGTGCTCGGCTCCGGTGTTCGGAAGTCGGCGGTGATCGATTTTCAGCCTTCCAACAGATTGATGATTACCGCGCCGGAGAATTACGATGCCTGGATGGAATCGGACCAAGCTCCGCGGCATCGGGGTGTTACAGCATTAATTGTCGGGGTTGGTGCCTGCTTAGGGGACGACCTCGATCATTTTGATCAGGAGCAACTCAACGAGGTCTTCTATTTGCATCCCGCCAACATCGGGAGTCGAACGCAGATGCTTCACAATCATGCGGTCGTTTTTCAGCCTTTACCCTTGCCGAATCCTGCGGCGGGGTTGGAGGCTGCGATCGAGAGCGTGGTTGATGCCGGTGAGTTCATCGACATGCGCCACCTGCTGGACAATTCGCGGGTGAGCCGGGCACTGGTCGGGATCGGATATGTCCAGCGGGTAGAAGCGGACGATCGTGCGGTTTTCGCAGATTGAGACAGAGGAAGAGGGAAATCGGGGTCGGAGTCGAAAAGGCGCGTTCCATCATGCGTCGCCTCCGGGCAATGGTTGCGGACCCCGAGCTTGCTTCGAGACCTATTCGGACGACCGCTGATGAGAGAAGTTCTGCCACAGAGGTCACAGAGAACACAGAGGTGGGCGTTTTTTCCCATCTCAACGTAACCCGGCTGAAGTAGGGGTTGTCTTGTCGATGGCGAAAGGAAGAGTTTCTCTGTGAACTCTGTGCCCTCTGTGGCTAAAGCCTCCGAAAAGGTTTGCTGCTTCATGCGTCGCCTCCGGGCAAGGGTTGCGACCCCGAGCTTGCTTCGCCATTGACCTATTCGGACGACCGCTGATGAGAGAAGTTCTGCCACAGAGGTCACCGAGAACACAGAGGCGCGCGTTTTTTTTCCATCTCAACGCAATCCGGCTGAAGTAGGGGTTGTCTTGTCGATGGCGAAAGGAAGAGTTTCTCTGTGAACTCTGTGCCCTCTGTGGCTAAAGCCTCCGAAAAGGTTTGCTGCTTCATGTGTCGCCTCCCGGCAATGGTTGCCGACCCCGAGCTTGCTTCGCCATTGACCTATTCGGACGACCGCTGATGAGAGAAGTTCTGCCACAGAGGTCACCGAGAACACAGAGGCGCGCGTTTTTTCCCATCTCAACGCAACCCGGCTGAAGTAGGGGTTGTCTTGTCGATGGCGAAAGGAAGAGTTTCTCTGT